>JALVEG010000023.1 GCA_027031145.1 Saprospiraceae bacterium
TCCTTAAAAACTCAATCGGTAAAACCTGAAAAAAATAAACCGAAAAACATTTTGTTTATTGCCATAGATGATCTAAAACCTCTACTGAGCAATTACGGTCATCCTGAAATGCATACACCAAATTTTGACAGACTGGCAAAAATGGGAGTTACATTTACTCATGCTTATGTGCAACAGGCAGTTTGCGGACCTTCAAGAGCCAGTGTAATGACGGCAACTCCTCCTGACAGAACAAGAGTTTGGGATTTGCATACGGATTTTAGAAAATCATCCAATCCGCCTTTGATTTCCATGCCGGAATATTTGATCAATAACGGATATGAAACCACAGCAATTGGAAAGATATACCATAAAAGTTCCGCTTCACCCGGACATGACGGTAAATCCTGGAGTATCCCGCATATTATCCCTGATGATTATGACCCTCAATATAGAGCGCCGGCATTTAATATGTATCAGGATCCCGAAACAAAAAGCGAAATGAAAAAAATCGAGGATGAACTTGTCGCTTCAGGTGTAAAAGGCGGGCTGCGGACAAAGGTTTTAAAAAGACTTAAGCCCAGTACCGAAATGGCTGATGTTTCGGATGACGCATATCAGGATGGTATTTATACCAAAGAAGCTATTAAAAGAATGAAATATCTGGCAAAAGGTGAAAAACCTTTCTTTCTTGGTGTTGGTTTTCAAAAACCGCATTTACCTTTTGTAGCTCCGAAAAAATATTGGGATATGTATGACAGGGATAAGATAAAACTATCTCCTCAACAATCTTATAGCAAAGGAACTCCAAATGTTGCATATCATTCTTACGGAGAGTTAAGATCTTATTCGGATATTCCCAATAAATTTGAACCCGGTGTTCCATTGCCGGAAGAAAAACAAAAGGAATTAATACATGGATATATGGCAGCAACATCTTATATCGATGCACAATTGGGAAAATTGCTGGATGAATATGAAAAACTGGGATTGGATAAAAATACTATTATTGTTCTTTGGGGAGATCATGGTTATCATCTTGGTGATCACACTCTGTGGTGCAAACACAGCAATTTTGAACAGGCTACCAGGATACCGTTTATGTTTGCCGGTCCCGGAATTGAAGAAAATATAAAAATAGATCATCCGGTTGAATTATTGGATTTGTTCCCGACAGTTTTTGAATTGGCAGGTGTGCCCCAATCGCCGCAGGAGGAAGGAATTTCACTTGTTCCATTGATGGATGATGATAAAAAAACAACTGTATCCAAAGATTATGCTATTAGTCAATATCACAGGCGAAATACCATCGAAGGATATAGTATCAGAACAGATAAATACAGATATACTGAATGGCATGATAATAAATACAGGAGTTATAATCCTTATAAAGAAAAAAATATCATGGCAACCGAATTATATGATTATAGTTCCGATCCCCTGGAATCAAAAAATCTGGTTGATGATCCGGCTTACAGTAGTATAAAACAAAAAATGAAGGCTAAATTGAAGAAGCATTTGACCGATAAATACTATTTTTATAAATCCAAAGGAATTGATGACTCGGAACCTGTATTGCATAGTAAAATAGGAAATAATAAAAAATTAAAAAAAGCTAAGAATAAAAAAAAAGGAAAGAAAAAAAAAGCTAAAAACAGAAATCCGGTAGAAGATTTAAAAAGTTCAGCAAAGATTTCCGGTGACAAATTGAAGGAATTTGGAAGCAAAAAAGCCATGCAGGAGCCTTTACAAAAGAACGATAACAATAAAAAACCCAATATTCTGGTAATTTATGTTGACGATATGGGATATCACGATCTTAGTTCGACAGGTTCAAAACTATATGATACACCGGTTATCGACAAACTCAGTTCACAATCCGTAACTTTCACCAATGCCTATGCGAGTTATCCCCGATGTGTTCCTTCCCGGTACGGAATGATCACCGGAACATATCCCGTAAATGAAAACAAAGGCAATATTAGTGAAATACCGGAAGAAAGGAATTTCATAAAACAATTTGATAATGCCGGATACAATACATATTATACGGGTAAATGGCATTTGGGAAAAGATAAAAACTCTCCCCATGGTTTTGGCTTTACTGATAGCTATGCTGCTGGTGAAGCAGGAGGGATTGCAAGCCGTTTCTATCCTTTCAATAAAATGAAGAAAAACGGTAAACCGGGTAAATATAAGGTTCCTGATGTGGAAGAAGATGGCAAAGAAGGAGATTATGCAAGTGATCTGCTTACCGATGCGACTATTAAATTCATAAAAAATAATCCTAAAGACAAACCATTTCTTGCTGTTTTGGCATTTTATGCGGTACATACGCCATTGGAGGCAAAGCAAAAAGATATAGAACGCAATAAAGAACAATTGAAATATATTGATTTCGGTGATATGCCACCTTATACTTATGATGGAACCAGGGCCAAAATGAGGCAGGATAATCCCGCTTATGCAGGAATGGTAGAAAATGTTGATGAAAATGTGGGTAGATTATTGAATACTTTGAAGGATTTAGGTATTGAGGATAATACGATAATACTTTTTAGCTCTGATCACGGAGGATTATCCAATTCGGGATTGAAAAATAACAGGGAACTGGCAACAACTAATTATCCTTTGCGTGCAGGTAAAGGCTGGCTTTATGAAGGAGGCATAAGAGTTCCTTTTTTTGTAAAATGGGGTGATAAATTTTCACCACATATCGATGATAATTCCATAGTTTTGGGAATGGATATTTTTCCCTCATTATTGGATTTGGCTTTGAATAAAAAAGTAATGGGAGTTGACGGAAAAAGTTTTAAAAATGTATTGTACAATAAAGAAAACTGGAAGGACAGAACTGTTTTTTGGCATGAACGTAAAGCAAGGCCAAATCGTACAGGAGAACATAAAGCTTCTGTCGTAAGATCCGGTGAATATAAACTGGTTCATTTTTTTGGTGACAATAAAATAGAACTCTATAATATAAAAAATGATCCGGGTGAACAAAATAATCTGGCGGAGAAAATGCCTGAGAAAACAGCTGAGATGATGAAATTACTAACCGGTTGGAAAACAAAATATTTAGTACCTTCCAAATTGGATAAAAAAAATAAAAAGCATAAAAAGAAACACAAAAAAAATAAATACAAAACTGAATGATTAGTGACCTTACTGATAATATATCAATGAATTTACGGATGAATATCATTCATTTTTTTAAGGTGTATTTCATTTTTTCGCATTGCGGGTTGGTTTCTCCTTTAGGAGTTAGAGGCAAAGGGAAAGGAAAGCGAAAAAGTGAAATGCACCCTTTTTTTAGTATACTATGGTTTTTATTGTTTTCTTTACAACTTAATTCTCAGGTTGTTATTGCAAGTTTGAATCCTGATGTCAGAGACAAAACAGAATTGAATATAGGTTTCAACCGTCGTTCAGACAATGGTAATTATTGGAAAAATAATGCATTTATTTCTCTGTTGAAAGATATTGATCCCGAAATAATCAGATATCCGGGTGGTACTCAGGCAAATTATTGGGATTGGAAAACAGGGAAATTTATTGAGGGAACTAATAAAATCTGGGGCAACAAGGAAGTTATAACAATCCCTGATTTTGTTAAAGCTCTTCCCGACAGGTCAAAAATAATTTATGTCTTGAATATGGCAAGACCTACTTCTGCAACCGGTATAGATGTAAATGCAGATGAAAGGATTTTAAAAAGTAAAGAAACCCTCAATTTGAAAATAAAGAATATGCTGGATGCTATTGCAAAATTTGAGGAAGAAGGGAAATCGCTTTATGCTGTGGAACTTGGTAATGAGTTTTATTTTGGAAATATTGAATCCGGCATTTTTCAAATAAAAGAGAAAAACGGTTTGTTTTATTCGGGTTGGAACTATTCTCAAAATACTGCATATATTTCTTCTTCCAAAAGAGAAGCAACCGAAATCAATGCAAAGTTTTATCTTGAACAATGCAATGAAATAGTTTTCGCTATAAAAAACAAATACCCGGATATCAAAATCGCTTTAACTACTACTAAATCCGGTAATACCAATTCGACTAGAAATATTTGGAACAGTACGATATTTGATCAATTGAGGAACAATCCGGTTTATGAATTTCTGCAAGAAAATATTTTTGCGGTTACACAACATCATTATATCAATCAATCCTATGGTATTCAGTATGAAATAAACGATATACTTTCTGCTAAAAAAGCTATAGCAGAAGGAATCTCATATCCGGTTGACAGAAAAGATGATTATGATATGGTGCCGGATGAATATAAAATATGGTACACTGAAATAGGAGAAAGTAAAAGAATTGCTGAGGATACCTGGGCTGCGGGATTAAGATATGCAGCTTTTATGCTGAGCTGGATGAGTCTTGGTGATAAAGTCGGACAGTTGGACTATCAACACATTACAGACAATAATGTAATAAAAACCGGTGAAAATATGAGTTTGGCACCGGTCGGTATTGCTGCAAAGTTGCTTAATACAGCCATGCGGAATATGGAAAAGTTTCAAGAGATAGACTTTGACTATAATCCTGTGTCAGTAGGTGGAATAAAATCATTATACGGTTACAAATTTAAAAATAATACCAAGGAATCCCTTTTTATTATAAATATCGGCGATGCACTTCTTTTAAAAATAGATATCAGAGATCTGTTAGATACTTCAGCAGAACTTAGATTGATACAATACTATTCTTCTAAACCGTATATATCTGATGTTTATGAAGGTCATGAAAATATTGAATTTATTTCAAAATATATTGATAGTACATTTCAAGTAAAAGATTTTTCAATTTCAGTTATCGAAACAGGAAACAAACTTGGTAATAACCAATTAACAAGGGAAAAAATCACTATTTCACCTAATCCTGTTGAAGATAAATTGAATATATTATATGATAATAATGAAAGGATAGAAAGAATCCTGATACTGGATACTAAGGGCAATACTGTTTTTATAAAAAACAATCCATTAAATACGATAAATGTAAGTTCTTTTTCTCCTGGTGTCTATTTTCTTGTATTGAAATTTAAAGATAAAAAAATAATAAAAAAATTTATAAAGCGATGATGCTAAAAACTAAAATATTATTATTTGGTATTTTTCTGATTTTAAGTAGTGGTTGTATTTCCACAGCTCAACAAAAAGCCAATATTAGTCAAAAAAGTTCTGTTGAATCCAAACCTAATGTGCTTTTTATCTTAGCAGATGATCTGGGTATAAATGCCCTGAATTGTTATGGAAATCCGGTAATCGAATCTCCGAATATCGATAAACTTTATTCTGAAGGGATACACTTTACCAATGGATATTCCAATGATCCTACCTGTGCACCCTCGAGAGCATCGATTATGTCGGGACAATACGTGCCGCGACATAAGGTTTACAGGGTGGCTAACAGATACAAAAAGCAAAAAGGGACACTAGAACACATGAAATACCTGCCACCGGAAAATTATAAATTACAAGGTAGCGGTGCAGGATTGGCTAAAGATAAGGTAACACTGGCAGAAGCTTTTCAAAAAAATGGATATGCAACCGGTGCTTATGGCAAATGGCACTTAGGTAAAAATGAATTGGGTATTATTCATCAGGGATTCGATAAAGGCTTTGAGATAATAGGGCATTACAATTTTAAAACATATCCTCATCAGGATACTGTTGATAATTCGCAGTATTCGGCTGATTTTATTACAGAGAAAACTAAGGAATTTATTTCAGAATCGGTTAGGTTAAAAAAACCTTTTTTCGCTTATGTTCCATATTATTTGGTTCATAAACCGTTGGAACCAAAACAAAAATATTATAAAGAATTTAAAGAGAAATATAAAAACGATACCGGATTCGGAGAAAAAGAATTAAAAGTTCTGGCTATGATCAAAAGTCTTGACGAAAGTGTAGGGCAATTGTTGGATTATATTAAAAAACTTGGAATCGAAGATAATACAATTGTGGTTTTTGCATCTGATAACGGTCATTATAAAACTAAAAACAATATTTTTAATCAGCCGTATAGAGGCTATAAAGGACAAACTTATGAAGGAGGAATACGCGTACCGTATATTTTTAAGTGGAAAAACCATATACCGGCAAATACGGTTTCCGGGGAACCGATAATTCATATAGATATTTATCCTACATTGTTGGGTTTGACTAAATCAAAATTTCCGGAAAATTATATTTTAGATGGTGAAGATTTAACACCTGTTTTGCTTGACCCTTCCCGAAAAACAAAGAGAGATGCTTTGGTTTGGGAATACACGAATTATGCGCGTTACAATCCACGAAAAAATACATTTGCATCGCAATGGGTAAATGTAATACAAATGGATGGATTCAAATTAACTGAAGTGGTTGAAACTAACGGATATTATATGTTCAATCTAAATGATGACCCTTATGAAACTAAGGAGATATTGGGAAAATATCCTAATATTGCAGGAAAATTAATGCGTCGCTTGGAAAAGTGGAAAAAAGAAACGGGTTATGAACCTCCTAAGAAAAATCCTGATTATACAGGTAATACCAAATAAATATTAGAGTTTTTTTGGTAAAATTGATAATATTACTGATATGAGATTAAAAAAATATATTACAATAATAATTTTATTTTTGGCTGCTTTTGGCATGGCACAATCACCTCCTGATGCTCCATTGACCCCACAGGAATGGATTGACAAAATGGGAATAGGAAGTTGGTGGATTTTTAATATTCCACCCGATGAAGATACAAATATCAAAGTGAATTATTCATCCAGGATATTGGACTCGTTGCAAACAAATTTTTGTATCAACGGAGGAAGATTGCATTGGGTAGCACAAGATATGTATGATGAAAATGGGGAATTGCTTCAGGAAGCAATAAACAATTTACGTAAAATTATTGATGATTTTATGGAAAGAGATATGGCTATTTCATTAAATGTTCAGTTTTTGTATAACGATGCACCAATGACAGAGAAGAATAGGACTAAAATGAAAAATGCCTGGGCAAAACTCTCTGATGAATTTAAAGATGTAAGTCATAATCTCGCTATGTGTCCTGTCATAGAATTTCACGGATGGGCTGATTTGGATAAAACGGCAAGGAGAGATAGTCTTAATGAATTGTATCACGACCTGACAATTATTTTCAGAGAAAAAAATCCTACCAGGATAATGTCATACAAACCTTGGGGATCTGCAAGACGTGCCGAATTCTATACTTTGGATTTTCCTTTTGGTAATGATCCTTTGCCCGGTGAAAATAATCAATTTTATTATGTTGCATCTTTTAGCGGTTCAGCAGGTATGGGAGACTGGAATAAGTGGTATGAAGGAATGCCTCAGTCCGAATTGGATAGACTTTATTTTCAAACTATGAATGCCGGTATTTCTGACACAAGCAAGATTTACGGTATGAATGCAGCAATTAAATTTAGAGATGAGACGGGAATCCCGTTTTGGTGTGACCATTGGCGTCCTAATTATCACAAAGCGGCAGGCACATCCAAACAATGGTCAATGGAACAAAATCTGGCTTATGTGGAATTTTTTGAAAATAAATTATTGGAAATCAATTCTGCAGGAGCAGGTTTGCAAACCAGAACATTTTGGGATGATGAAACAGATGATTTGATCAGGTTAAATCAGGATTCTTCAGATGCGGATATTATGGCGGTAAAATTTATGGAGTTATTGCACAATATGTGTATTGATAAAAAGCTTGGTACTGATCTTTTGAAAAATGATATTCAAAAAATAGAGGTCTATCCCAATCCATTTATCGATAAAATTACTTTAAAAGGGAAAAAATTAAGAAAAAAGGAAATAAGTATTTATGATGTTTTGGGAAATAAGATAAATAATTTTACGATAAAGAAAATCAATGAAGATACTTTGGAAATACATTTTGCCAATATAAACAAAGGCTTATTTTTTGTAAGAAATAAAAAGTCGGTAATTAAAATTATTAAACTAAAATAAAAAAAGGGTTTTATTAAATAGAAAACACCTTGGTTGTTTAATTTATTGATTGTCTGAGAGTTGAAAGCATAATAATATTTTCTCAATTATCCTTTCCCTTTTTGCTCCTTCGCTGAAGCTTCGGCGCAAGCGAAAGGGAAACGGGAAAGGGTTCTAAATAGAAAGTTTTGAAAATATTATTATGCAAATATAATATTTTACTGCATTATATTTTGTTTAAAAAAATATTTGATCTAAGCAGTTCCATTAAATAAATCATTAACACATGAAATATCTGTTCTTATCATTATTCATTTCTTTATCAATTTTTTCGTGTTTCGCACAAAAAACAGACAGCGTTTCCATTAAAACAAAAAAACATAAAAAAGAAAATCAAACAGATGAATTTCAAACTTATGAGATCGATAAATCTGTAAAGATAAAAACAGCAGGCAAAGAAGCTGTCAAAGCATGGAAAGATAATAAATTTGGATTATTTATTCATTGGGGACCTATCAGTCAACTTGGTTTGCCATTGAGTCATTCCAGGCATAGTGAAAGTCATCGACCCGGCGGCAAACCTTATAAACCATATAAAAAAGGTTTGATAGAACCTGAAGTCTATGATGTGCAATATAAAACATTCAATCCTGTCAAATACGACCCTGATTATATAGTGAAATTGGCAAAAGAAGCAGGTATGCGATACCTTGTTTTTACAGCAAAACACCATGCCGGATTTTCAATGTTTGATTCCAAAGTTACGGATTATGATATTATGAATACCCCTTACGGTAAGGATATATTGAAACAACTTGAACAGGCATGCAGGAGGCAAAATTTTGAATTTGGCTTTTATTATTCTCCCAGAGACTGGCATCATCCTGACTGCGATTCGGAAAAACATCATGATAGATATATTAAGTTTTATAAGGCTCAAATGGATGAATTATTAAATAATTACGGTAAAATATATGAGATTTGGTTTGATGGATTGGGCCCGGGTAAATGGGGAAATACTTCCGAAGAAATAATGAAAAAAATAAGAAAACTTCATCCCGATGCAATGGTCAATGATCGCGGTGGTGTCGGTGCTGATTTTTATACTCCCGAACATACAATAAGCCAGTTGAACAATGAAGATAATTGGGAAGCCTGCCATACTACAACATCTCAATGGGGATACAATCCCAATGTAAAAGTAAAGCCACTAAAACAATTGATGGAAATACTTCTCTATACGTGGGGAGGAGGAGGAAATATGCTGCTGAATATTGGACCGCGAGGTGACGGCTCATTGAATCCCGTTGAAGAAAAACGTCTTAAACAAATAGCGAAATGGTGGAAAATCAATGGAGAAACAAGCATAAGAGGTACAAGAGGCGGTCCTTATTATCAGGAACCGTGGGGAGTATCAACTAAAAAGGGAAATAAAGTATTTTTGCATATTTTCAGATGGCCATCATCCAAAGAAATGACTTTTCCCAATTTGCCCGGATTAAAGCTTAAAAAAGTTAAAATGCTGAACGGTAAAGAGATAGATTACAGTCAATATGATGATCATTTTGCAATAGAAGTTGCACCTGAAAATCGAGAAAAAATAGTTACGACAATAGAACTTACTTTTGATAAATCCGTAATGGATGTAAGACCTTTGCACGTTTATCTCCCGTTGACTTATAAAGCTAAACTTACCGCATCCCAAAACAGGAAAGATATTGGAAATTTGATTGACGGAAATGCGAGAACAACCTGGCTGGCTGATAAGAAAAACGGAGATATTTGGATCAAAGCGGAATTTGATACTCCGGTTACAATAGCAAGTGTAGTGGCTGGTCGTGGTGATCATTGGAAACCAAAAAACAAGCCCGAACTTCAAATCCCGGATGGAAAAGGCGGATGGAAAACAGTATTCAAATGGAAACCTAAATGGGAGATCATCAAGTTTTTAAAGAAACCCGTTACCACTAAAAAGATCAGACTATTGGTGAAAGGCACAAACTATTATAATTTGGCGGAATTTGAATTGTATCCACCGATGTGATGTTTGCAGAAAAATGACAATTTTCAATCCTTTTCTCCACGTGTGTTACATCGAGCTTGTCGAGATGTTCCGAAACCGGAGTAGCTGCCAACCCGCAATCGCCCACTGGGAATTTGCGGGTTGCTATATCCCCCTATCATTTTTCGTAACAAAGTGGAGAAAAATTATAAGGGGGAGAGCAGAGCATGTGCGGGATGCCTGAGGGGGTAGCTGTGCAGAAAATTAATTTTGAGATTTTAACACCTAAAATTACATTTATTTCGTCATAACGTATTGATTTTCAATATTGTCTTTTTTGAAGTTAAAAAAGTGTGAAAAACAGGAAAAAATCAAAATCTGAATAAAAATTATCAGGATTTCAAAAATTGTCTATTTTCATGCAGGTACGATGTAGTATCTGTAAAAAAATGACAATTTTCAATCCTTTTTTAATTATTGTTTGACCTTAAACAATTTTTACTGTGCTATTTTTGTATTTATTAAAATGATTGATAAATGCAAAGAAAGAATTATTTTTATATAGCTTTGT
Source organism: Saprospiraceae bacterium (assembly GCA_027031145.1). Taxonomy (GTDB): domain Bacteria; phylum Bacteroidota; class Bacteroidia; order Chitinophagales; family Saprospiraceae; genus JADJGA01. Next base: position 10,517 of record JALVEG010000023.1, read on the forward strand.
TAGTAACTCTTTTTTACTCTTTGGGCAATGCTCAAACGGCATTTTATGTTGATCAGATAAATGGAGATGATAATAATAACGGCACATCACCTTCTACGGCCTTTCAAACGTTTGAGAAAGCTCTTGATAATGTTAGTACAGGAACAAATAGCGATGGTGATTCTATCCTAATCATTGGAGAATATCATAATCAGAGCTTTGATAACGATTACAAATATACTGATGGATATGACAATGATCCTCATCTGTGGCATGCGGAAAAGACGATTTTGATCAACGGATTGAATGGAAATGCATCTCATTATATTACAATAAAAGCTTATGATAATAATACGGTATTGAAAGGTGACGGTTCAAATATCTTTAGAGTATTTAATAGTTCTTATCTTATAATTGAGGATTTTAAAATGCAGGGACAAACGGATTCAATACCGTTATCCACGGCCAATGCATTGCAGTTTGTTTATATAAGATACAATGATGAAAATCCTCTCGAAGGTACGGTTACAGAGCCTGCCGAAAAAGATATTCACTACAGAAACCAAGATGAAGTCAATGATAATGATGGTATAGTTGAAGAAACAGATACATTTACAAATTTAAGTGATTTCACTGTTGTAAGACCTTCGTTTATAGATACCAGAGGATTATACATGAGTAATTGTAATAATATGATAATAAGAAACAATAAAATATTCAAAGTTCCCGGCAACGGGCTTAGGGTTTCTTATGGTAAAAATATTGAAATTTATGATAATGAAGTTTATCTGACTTCTTTAAAATCATATTCGGGTACTCACGGGCTGGTAGTTACCAAAACAAAGAAAATAGATTCGGGATATAGTATAAAAGTTGAAAGAAATATTGTTCATCACAATTACAATGAGCAATATTCCTGGTCTCCGGCTAAAATTATTATTAATCCAAGAATTGATGAAGGAAAAGGTATTTCTCTTGAAAGAAACAATCTGAACGAGTGGAAAAGCAGCAATAATACTTCGAGGATATTATTGCGAAACAATTTATGCTATTGGAATGGTTATGCGGGATTGAATAATCACGATGGATACAAAGTTGATATTATAAATAATACAGCATTTTTAAATCATTATACCAATTCGGTTACTTATGCGACCGATGGTGTTCAAAAAGGAAGAAATGTCGGTATTAGTTGTAATGGTGGTGATGATGTGAAGATAATTAATAATATCTCAGTAGTATCTGTTCCCGATGAAAGTTCGACTTGGATCGGCTATGCACTTTCTTCTGCCAATATCAATATTTTAGTCGTCAGAAACAATGTGTCCTATGATATGGATGGGGATTTGGATTTGGATACGGATATTACAGATGTTGAAATAAACAGACTGGTTGCTGACCCTTTGTTTGTAGATGCTCCTCAGGAATATCATGATACGGACTATTCTTATGATTTCCATCTTAGTAACAATTCTCCTGCAATTGATTTCGCCGATCAAAATTATTCGCTTTCCGAAGATATTAATCATATCTACAGACCATTATTATCGGGAATTGATGATGGCGCTTATGAATATGGTAAATATTGGACAGGAAAAATAAATAATAGCTGGAATAATTCAGCCAATTGGTCGGATGATGTTCCTGTGGCTACGGATAGTATAACCATACCTCCTTCCTCCCATTACATTAATTATCCCAAAGTTTTCAATAATTCTACTATAAACAAATTATTTTTATATGGAGACGCTCAGTTGATCATAAGTCAAAATGTGGAATTTAGAATTGAATAAAAAAGGAAAAGAAGATTATTTTAGGAAATTAATAAAAAAGTCTCATTAGAACAGGGTAGTAGAAAAAAAACACTATATTGGTTATATTTGCCAAAAATTAAAAATAATACCAAATATATTTATGAAAAATTCATTATTTCTTATTTTAATGGTATTCTTATTGATCTCTTGTAAGACTGTTTCGGTTGATAAAAACACTAAAAAACAAGAGGATAAACCCAATATCCTTATTTTGCATGTTGATGATCTTGGTTATCATGATTTGAGTTGTAACGGTTCTAAAATATATCAAACTCCCACCATTGATAATTTGGCTTCTCAATCCGTTGTTTTTGATAATGCTTATGCCAATTATCCCCGATGCGTCCCGTCACGTTTTGCTATGATGACAGCAGGTTATCCCGTTCAAAACGGGGATGTTCCCGATGATGGATTCAATATTGGTAATTTTAGCGATGATAAAAATTATATTAAAGCGATAAAAAATGAAGGTTATCAAACCGCTTTTTTCGGCAAATGGCATCTCGGTAGTAAGCAAAGTGTCAAGGATTTTGGTTTCGATTATGTTTTTGCAGCCGGACACGCAGGATCACCTATTAGCTATTTTTATCCTTTCAATGTGAAAAAACGAAAAGGCAAAAGCAAAAAACATCCAATTCCCGACATTGACGAAGTTGGAAAACCCGGAGACTATTTGACAGATTTGATGACTGAAAAATTGATAGATTATATCAAAAACAGGGATACTCATAAACCTTTTTTAGTTGAATTTGCTTTTTATGCAGTTCATCAGCCATTGGAAGCTAAAAAGCAGGATATTCAAAGGAATAGAAAAGAAATAAACTCTTTTGATTTCGGCGATCAACCCGAATATATCAAAGAAGGAACAGGGCGTACCAAAATGAGACAGGACAATCCCGTCTATGCCGGAATGGTTGAAAATCTCGATGAAAATGTTGCAAAGATATTACAAACTCTAAAGGATCTGGGCTTAGAAAATAACACAATTATTGTCTTTTCATCTGATCACGGAGGTTTATCCAATGACGGAACAAAGAAACGACATTTGGCAACATCCAATTTCCCCCTTCGGGCAGGCAAAGGACATTTATATGAAGGAGGTATCAAGATACCCTTATTTATCAAATGGAATAATCGATTTAAACATAGAAAAGAAAAAGAGTCTCTTGTTATGTTGATGGATATTTATCCTACTTTGTATGATATTATTTCAAATAAAAAGTTGAAAACCGTAGGAAAAAGTTTTCTTCCCGTCATAAAAGGCACTGAAAATTGGAAAGACAGAATAGTTTTTTGGCATTCTTCCAAAGCAAGACCTGTAAATACCGGTGACAGCAAATCTTCTGCGATCAGAGAAGGAAATTATAAATTGATAGATTTTTATAAAAAAAATAAAATTGAATTGTATGATTTAGCAACAGATCCCTATGAAAAAGTTAATTTAGCAGATAAAGACAATGAAAAAAGGGATATTTTACTGAAAAAATTAAATGAATGGAAACGAAAGAATAATATTAAAAAATTAAACAGATGAAAATAATCTTTTATATAAGTTTTTTCTTTTTCTTGTTTACCGCTTGCAATCAAAACATTAAACAAGCAGGAAACAAACATCAAATATCAACATCTTCCGGTATTGATATCATTGATAAAAACAAGCTCAAATATATTTCAATTGACAATGATTTTGGAAAAATAATCAGAATAAAAGGAGAAACCCCGGATTCATTTTTACATAAAGTAATTACCAAAAAACAACCGAAATTTATCTATAATCTTTCGACTTCAATACCTCTTATAAAAAAATCTGGCTATAAAAAAGGAACGGTTTTATTATTGTCTTTTGAAGCGATTACGCAAACATCAAGTTTGGAAACAGGGGAAGCAAAAGTGTTGTGGATACTGAATCAATCCGGTTCTTACAAGCACAATTTGGAAAAAACGATTAGTCTATCTCCTGAATGGACTAAATACTATCTGCCTTTTAAGACAACAAAAAATATTTCAAAACATGATTTCAATTTAGTATTGCAATATGGATTCAGACCTCAAAGTTTTATTATTAAAAATATCAAATTTGAAGTTTTTCCTTCAGGTACAAAAATATCCGATCTACCAAAGACAAAGATCACTTATTCAGGTATGGAAAAAGATGCAGAATGGAGAAAAGAGGCATTTGAGCGGATTGAAAAAATAAGAAAAGGCAATTTCACACTGACTATTACAGATAATGGAGTACCTGTATCAGGAGCAAAAGTCCGGATAGAATTGGTGAAACATGATTTTAGATTTGGAGCTGCTCTAAGTGCTCAGGATATTGTGGAAAATAGTTTGGAATATAGAAGATTTAAGCAGTTTTTCAATGCGACTGTTTTGGAAAATGATCTAAAAATAAAGAGGTGGAAAAACAAAAAAAGAAGAGAAATTACTCTCAATGCTCTGCAAATTTTGAAAAAAGATAATATTGATGTTAAAGGGCATGTACTTGTTTGGCCCGGAATGAGATATTTGCCGGAAGAAGTCAGAAAAAACAAAGACCATCCTAAGAAAGTGACTAATTATATCAATAATCATGTTAAAAATATATTGAGGGAAACCAAAGGAATGGTATCGCATTGGGATGTGGTGAATGAAGCCTATACCAATAAAGACCTTCAGGAAATAACCGGTTCTGAAAAAATACTCTACAATGCTTTCAGAATAGCAAAACGAATTCAACCGCAAGCAAAAAGATTTACAAATGAATACGGAATTATCAGCAAAGGTGGAATTGATAAAAAAAAGCTACAATGGTATTATGATTTTATCAAAAGAGTGGACAAACATACAGGTAGACTGGTAGACGGCATAGGAATACAGAGCCATATCGGAAGCGATCTCACAAGCCCGGCAAAAGTATTGGATATACTTGATTATTATTCTGCATTGGACAAAGAAATCTCTATCTCTGAATTTACAATGGCGATACAGGAGCCTGATATCAAAGAACAATATACACGTGATTTTATGATAGCGGCGTTTAGCCATCCTGCTGTTACGGAATTTATGTTTTGGGGTTGTATGTACAATGATAGAAACAAAGTGGATATTTTTAATCTTGATGGTAGTTTGGGAACAATGGGTAAAGCATTTGATGGACTTGTTAATGGTCAGTGGAAAACGAAAATCGAAGATATCACGGATAAACAGGGGAAATTACAAGGAAGAGGATTTTTTGGTGCTTATAAATATATTCTATTTTATAAAGGAAAAAAGAAAACCGGCAATTTTTATCTAAAACCCGGAGAAATTGGAGATATAAATATAGAAATATAAAAAAATAATCAAATGAAACACTACATGATATTTATAGTATTGCTTTTTTTTATTTCCTGCAAAATCCAGCATCCTGTTGCTAAAAATGAAAACAATAATTCCAAGCCCAATATTTTATGGATTGTAACCGAAGATATCAGTCCTACTTTGTCAATGTACGGAGATTCGACTGCCAAAACGCCTAATCTTGATGCACTGGCTTCGGAAGGAACCGTTTATACCAATGTTTTTACTACTGCGGGGGTATGTGCTCCCAGCAGGTCGGCTTTGATTACCGGAGTTATGCAAAGCAGTATAGGTACAATGCACATGAGAACAGCAAAAGATGTCTTCTCTTGGGGCAAAAGGCAATACAAAAGCAAGGTGAATATTACGGACATCGAAGGTGATACCATAAGGCAGTATTCAACGGTTATCCCCGGATATATTAAATGTTTTCCCGAATATTTGAGACAAAACGGATATTATTGTACCAACAATGCTAAAACGGATTATCAATTCGCAGCACCATTGTCTGCCTGGGATGAAAATGACTGGAGTGCTCATTGGCGACACAGACCGGAAGGAAAACCTTTTTTTGCGGTTTTTAATATCGGATTGACACATGAAAGCAGATTGTGGAAACATGCAGATAAACCCTTGACTGTTGATCCTGATGATGTATTTGTGCCACCTTATCTGCCCGACACAAAAACCAGTAGAAAGACAGTTGCAAGGCATTATAGCAATGAGGAATTGATGGATAAAAAAGTTGGAGAGATAATAGAACAATTGAAAGAAGACGGACTTTATGACAATACCATTATTTTCTTTTACAGTGATCATGGAGGTCCTTTGCCAAGGCAAAAGAGGGAAGTTTATGACAGCGGTTTAAAAGTGCCCTTGATCATTAAAAATATAAATTCATCGACAATAGGGTATAATGACAGATTAATTTCCTTTTTGGATTTTGCTCCTACTGTTTTAAGTATTGCAGGCATTAAAGCTCCCTCATATATGCAGGGAAAAGCATTTTTGGGAAAATATAAATCAAATTCCGGAAGAAAATATATTTATGCAGGTTCGGACAGACTTGATGAGTGTACGGACAGGATCAGGTCTATTAGAAATAAAAGGTATTTGTACGTCAGGAATTATTTTCCTCAAAAACCCGGATATGAAGACCTGAGATACAGAAAAAATATTCCTATGATGCCCGAAATGTTGGATTTGAAGGATGAGGATAAACTGGATTCTATCCAAATGCAATGGTTTGTGCCAAAATCAGGTTTTGAGGAACTATATGATTGCAAAAAAGATCCTTATGACATAAATAATATCGCCGGTAATCCCGATTATCATGAGATATTGGATAGTTTTAGAAATGAATATTTAAAAATCACACAAAATATTCCTGATTTGGGCATGATTCCCGAAGCACAATTGATAGATATGATGTGGCCAGACGGTGTTCAGCCAAATACGGAAAATCCTGAAATTGAATTTAAAAACGGTAAAATATTTTTATCATGCAATACTTCCGGTGCTTCTATCAGTTATCTGTTTTCCGATAATCCGGATAAAAAATTCGATTTCAATGATAAATGGCTGTTGTACTCAAAACCATTATCCATTGCTAAATCAAAGTATATATATGTTGTAGCCGAAAGGATAGGGTACAGGATTAGTGAAATGAAAAGGTATGATATAGCCTTAGATCAAAAGTAGATTTATACAGGTGGATTTATACCGGATTATTCATGCTTTTTGGTATTAATCCTTAAGAAATTTAAAAATATATACTTTTGCTTCCGTTTGAATCCTCAATACATAAAGTCCGTGATTAAATCTTGATAAATCTATCTCTGTATTTTCCTTGTCCAGTGCTATTTCCTGTATCGCAACCCCCGATAGACTGTATATTGTCATCTTTTTTATAGCACTATCACTTGCTATTATGTGTAATTTTGATTTAACAGGATTTGGAAATATTTTTATATCTCCTCTATTCAATACATTAATACCTGTAGCTTTGTTAATCACCACTACCATACTACAAGACTTTTCATTTTCTGCATTGTCTTTTACAGTCCAAACAATTGTAGTTGTACCTATTGGAAATTTTTCATTTTTTAAACCGGATGTGTTATTTACGTTATTACTTATACTTGCAATACCACAATTATCACTGATATCGAAAGGATCAAATTCTGTGCCCGTAACTGTATAAAAATTTTGATTTTGATCAAGATTAATCAATACCGAATCAACACATTTTATCTCCGGACTTGTATTGTCTTCAAGCTTTATATTAAATTCTATTTCTGATGAATTACCTGCTTCATCTGTAGCTATTAATTTAATTATTTTTTTTTCGTCTGAAATAATTGTACCCTTTGGCGGCATTTGAGTAATAGCGATATCATTATCACAATTGTCCGAGACCAAAATTTCAGCTGTATAATCCTTTAGAGAGGCTTCACAATTTTCATTTGCCTCAACTATTGTGTCGGTAATCGCGGAATCAAAAACAGGGGCAATGCTATCTAAAACAATTTTTGCCACTTCACTTATTTTTTCACCAAATTCATTTGAGGTTTTGCATCTGAATTTCGCATTGTTTAAGTTTTTGTTTACTAAGACGCTTAAGACTGGAGTTTGCGTTCCTGAAAAATTCAAATTATCCGCAAGGTCTGCCCATACATCTACGTTATCATATAAAATTTGCCATTGATAATCAACAATATTCTCTCCTTCTATTGTGAAATTAACAGTAGAGCCTATACAAACACCTGACTGATTAACCGGTTGCAATGTTATTTTTGGAGCAACGGGCTCTGCACCACAACTGCATTTTTGAACAGGTTTACCTTGCAAAAATCTGATTTTTGCGGGAATAGTCCCTGAATT
>JALVEG010000024.1 GCA_027031145.1 Saprospiraceae bacterium
TGATTTTTGTATTACCACCAACACTTATTCCTCCAAAGGCTTTTTTAGCATAAGAAATTATCAAAGCATAATCTGCAGCAGAGAAACTGGAAATCTGATCATAATTGACACTTCCGTCAGGTCCTATCAGAGAAAGAGTGTTAGGGATTTTGTCGATTCCCATTCTTATTAAAGATACCCCTCCAAATGAATTACCTTCTTTCCCAAGTTTTTTCCCGAAAGCAAGATAATCATACTGAGCAATTCCGGCAAACCATTCAGCATGCATGGCACTTACCTGAAAAGGAGCCTCGATTTTTAATAATCCTGCGGGGTTCCAATATCCGGATGATATATCATCTGTTTTGGCAGTTACAGCACCAAACATTGCGAGGGATTTGGCTCCAACGCCTATATTTAGAAATTCATTGACAAATTTTCTTCTTTGAGCATTGATATTGTTTATCGAGAAAAATATTATGAGAATAAAAAATATTGATCTAAATTTATTCATACTAAAAGGTTTATTGAATAACATAATAAATAAAGTTATTTCGTGCAGACACTATGTAGTGCAGACACTATTTAGCAACATATAAATAACTACTTTTTTTTATACTTATTTTAAGTTTTGACATATAAATATACAAAACCTTTAAAGTAACTACTCTGGCAGGGTATTTTTTTTCAGCCAAAATCATACTGTCTGAGTAGTTACCTTTTAAAAATTTTACATCATTTATTTATTCTTTGCATTATTGTTTCCAATTGATTTACATGCAGGTTTTTAGCAAATATTTTTTTGTTTTTGTCTAAAACATACATTTCCGGTGTAATATCTACAAAATATTTTGGATACCAACTGGCATTTGAAGCATCGAATACATCTATCCATGGCAAGTTGAATCTGTCATGGAATCCATGCCAGTCAGCTTCATTTGTATTAGCAGCAATAGAAAAAATCTCCACTCCTTTATTTTTCCATTTATTGTAAAATTGTATCAATTTGGGAGTTTCCTCTTCGCAATGAGAACAATCGGGGCTATAAATATAGACAATGACAACCGGTTTCTTTATGTCATATAATGTATAAACTTTACCACCATATCCTCTTGCTGTCACATTACCTGCTTTTTTGCCCAATAGACTCTGGGTCATTTCACCTGCTCTTTTCCTTAAAGTATTTAGTGAAACATTATCAAGCCATTTAGCTTTTTCCGGTGTAAAATATTTTAATATAACATGAGAATAAACAGCCTCACCATCCATTAATTTTGTTTTTCCCGGTTCGTATTTCAATGCGATCCAATTTGTGATTACTTTATAGTACTCATCATTTCCTTTAGCTAAATCAATCAGAAAATCAGTATATTTTATTATGGAATCCTGATTTTGGGGTACCAATTCATTAAAATATCTTTTTAATTTATTGGGGAAAGCAGGAGTGTTGATCAAACCGGTAACACTGAAGTCAAAATCATCCCAAAAATGATCACGGTAATCGGCAACTTGTTTTTTAACATCCAATTCCCCGTCTTTTGTCACGGGATATTTTAAAATTGGGTTTTTCCCTCCGATTTTAAATTTTGTAAAAAAGTTATCCGGATAATTCTTTTGAAGCCATTTGTTCCTGTCTTCATATTTGTTTGAAATATCTAAAAATTGCTTGTATGTAGCTTTGAAATCAGGATCTTTAGGAGAAATTTTTCCCATTTTTCTTGCGATGGGAACGTATGATCGATCTATGTCTTTTTTGAAATTAAAATCATCATAAAAAAGTTTCATTGTTACAGATCCGTCAACTTTTGCAGTGTGATCAATATCATCGGCATTTGCAGTAAATTTGAAAGTCTGGTCTTCATCCAACAATAATTTGACGACAATATCCCCGGGCAACACCATATAATAAAATCCATCAGGGAATAATTCATCTTTTTTAATAGTGAATTTTCCTCCGGACTGTATAGTTACAGAATCAGCCCTGTATTTTTTATCCATATACATACCGATCAGATCAACCGTCTTTCCTTTAGCATCCAGTCCGTTGATTTGAAATTGCATATTTACCTCACCTTTCCGTACAGGTAAACTATCTTCTGTCTGACCTTGATCCTTGGAAGATTTTGTATCAGAACTATTATTTGAAGCCACTGATGATTCGGTTTTTGTATCATCTGTTTTCGAATTATCCTTTGCTTTTTGAGATGAACAGGATAAGCCCATTAAGACGACTAATATAAGTAAATTCCATTTCATATTATTGATTTTTTTAATATTTATACAAAAATGAATAAAATATTTGATATTTTATAACATATTAAAGTATTTTTTATTTTGTATTCATGCAGCGATTTGTAAACTTTATGTATCATATTATAAACAAATAACATATATTTATTGTTTTAATATTTAAATAACCCTCAAAATTATTATTATGAAAAGCAGAATGTTACTTTTTATTATTGCTGTTTTAGTCCTTAATTCCAATAATACTTTGAATTCTCAAGGGGTAATTATCAATACTCCGTTAGAAAAAAGAATTGAAAACTCTTCTTATGTCGTTGAGGGAAAGGTTATTGACAAAAGCTGTGTATGGGACCATGATTTTAAATATATATATACGGTAAATACTGTGTTGATATTAAATAAAATAAAAGGAAACATTGAAAATGATACTATTAATATTATCACTCCGGGAGGTATTGTAGGCTATGAAAAGATAGAAGTATTCCCTTCTTTGAGTCTGAGAATAAATGATATCGGAATGTTTATTTTAAATAAAAGAAATATCAGGTTTGAGAAAGAAATGAATAGTTTTCAAAAATTCATACCTGAATATTCCAGATTATCATTTATTAAATATAATCCTGATATGCTTTCTGCTTATGATGATTTTATTAATTATCCGGATATCAAAAGAGATATTTATGATAAACTGACTTCAATGGGTTTGAGATTTGATAATAAATTAGATTCTTATGTTTATAAAAAAACAAAACAGAGAAGTCCGGATGCTGTTTCTATTTCATCTTTTACACCTACAACAATCACTGCCGGTACACAATCGATATTGACAATCTCCGGATCGGATTTTGGTTCTTCTCAGGGATCGGGTAAAGTTGAATTTAGAAATGCCGATAATGGTGGATCCGGTTATATGAGTCCAATTGCCAGCGAATATGTTTCCTGGTCTAATACGCAAATCAAAGTTGAAGTTCCAAGTGGGGCAGGAACAGGAGATATCAGGGTGACAAATAATTCCGGTAGTTCAGATGTGAGTTCTACAGATCTAACGGTTACTTACAATTTGACAAATGTTAATTATGATGGCGAAAAATACAGACCTAATTTAGTGAATGCAGATGGTAGTGGTGGAATAGAATTTGTATTTTATACGGATTTTTATAATAATGCCAATGCAATGGGTGCATTTACAAGAGCCTTGGACTCATGGAGGTGTAGTGATGGAACCGGAGTATATTTTGTAGATGGAGGTTCATCAAATGTCGATCAGGCAGCTAATGACGATGTCAATATTATTCGATTTGATAATGGTAGTGAATTGCCTTCGGGAGTTCTAGGTAGGACATCGGTTTATTGGAATGGATGTTCTACAGGCGGAGGTCCGATTAATTGGTATGTTAAAGAACTTGATATTGTATTTGATGATAATGCCGGCGGTGGAGCGTATTCATGGAATTTTGATGAAGCTGATGGTTCTACTTCAGGTAGTGAATATGATTTTGAGTCTGTGGCGGTACATGAGCTTGGGCACGGACATCAACTTGGTCATGTTATTGATGCATCTCAGGTTATGCATTACTCGATAGCCAACGGACAGGAAAAAAGATCTCTTAGTTCTATTGATTTGGATGCAGGAAATGATGTTTTAGATTATAGTTCCGGTGTTTGTAATAAGCCTGCTATGTCAACATATGTTTGTACTACTCAACCGATTGATCTGGTTTATTTTGAAGGAGAAACAGACTTTGATAATATAAAATTGAGTTGGGGTTTTGATAATATAAATGCTTTGGATCATGTCGATGTTTTAAAAAGTACGAACGGTACTGATTATAGTATTGTTAAGACTTTTGCAAATATTAATTATGACAGAGATTTTGAATATTTGGATCAGAGTAAAACAAGGGAAAACTATTACAGACTGCAATATGTTGATACTGATGGGATAATTAAAAATTCAAAAATTATTTTTATTTATAATGATAAAATAAACAATGATGTTGAAATAAAAATTTATCCGAATCCGGCAAAAAACATTATTTATATCGAAAATATTGATTTAAAGAATTCAACTTGTACTTTTTTCAATAGTAAAGGAGAGATTTTAAAGGAATTGAAGTCTGTCCAAAGTATTGATATCAGTTCATATCCAACAGGCATATATTTTATAAAAATAACAACACCTTCAATTACAATAGTGAAAAAGGTATATAAATTGTGAATAGATACAATTGCATTAGGTTAATTACTGATATTTTCTAGAAAACTTTCTACCATTTGGTTTAGATTATATCTGTTTTGAAATAAAGAAATGGCATTTTTTGATATTTTGTTTAATTTCTCCGGGTTTGAGTAGCAAAATTTGATTTTATCAATAAATTCTTTTGGTGTATTTGCAATCAATATGTCCTTTTCATCTTTTGCATCAATACCTTCAGTTCCTAAAGAAGTTGTGATTATCACCCTGCCCAAAGCTAGTGCTTCCATAATTTTCAATCTCATTCCGCCTCCGGAAAGTAATGGTACTATCATAATGGGATATGAATTCAAAAATATTTTTGAATCAGGTATTTCTCCATGAACAACCAGGTTTTGGTTTTGCATTTGCTTTATTGTATCGGGAGTGTTTCTACCGGCTATATGAAGCCTGGATCCGGGCATATCTTTAATGATCTCTTTCCACACATTTTTTATAAACCAGTTCAAGCCTTCTATGTTTGGCATCCAATCCAGAGAACCAAGGAAAGAAACCTCCAAATTATCTTTTATATCTATTTTTTGTGGTTTAATTTCAGAAATTATACCTGCCGGAACGATCATTGATTTTCCGTTATAACCGTTTTTTGTATACTTCTTCAAATCTCTGTCAGTCAATGTAACTAAAATATCAATTTTGTTAATATGAGTTAGCTCAAATTTTTTAAGTTTCTTTGCTAAATATAAAGTATAAAGTTTCAAAGGTATATTTCTTGAGTTTTTTGCGATTCTTTCCCATATTTCATATTCAACATTATGTGACCGAAGTATGATTTTTGCATTGGAATATTTTTTTATTGTCTTTACATAAGGCAGGAGGAAGACACTTTCCATTAAAATATAATCATAGCTGTTATTTTTTAAAATGTCTTTTAATTTATTTTCAAATTCGCCACTGATAAATCGGCTGATATTATATGGTATTTTTGAAAATAAATTTACGAAGGCATCAACCGGCTTTATACGATTGTCCAAAAAAACTTCATCAATATTGTTATAAGGATTTTCTTCCTGTGGATATTTTTTAATATCAAAATAATGTTTTATGGTATTGAAAGTCAATAAATCAAGAACTTCAACATTCTTTTTTAGAATTTTATTAAAATTGGAAATCAACAAGGATTCTCCGTCATAAGGCGGATAAGGAAATTTTTTTGTCAGTTGAAGAAATTTCATTGATTTATGTTTGATCAAAAATATTGACAAATCACTATATGTAAATTTTTACATTTTCGGATATTTTGCCGGATAATAATCATGCATCAGATCATATATTCTTTCTACAATATCTTCAGGATTTGGTTTTGTAAAATAATCTCCATCACTTCCGTAAGGTGGTCTGTGGTCTTTGGCGGTAATGGTAACGGGTTTTTCATCCAGATATTCAAATCCTCCCTGATCTTCCAATATCTTTTGAAGC
>JALVEG010000025.1 GCA_027031145.1 Saprospiraceae bacterium
ATTTAATAAAATTAAAAAAATAAAAACTTTTATATGATGAAAAATAAAAAGATTTTTTTGTTTATTGCATTATTCTTTGCCTTAGGTTTTGGAAATGCAGTTAATGCTCAGTTGGCAAATACCATTAGAGGGAAAGTTATTGATCTTGAATCAAATTATCCCCTGATAGGTGTTAATGTTATTGTATTAAATACCGACCCGTTGATTGGTGCTGTATCCGATGAAAAGGGAAACTTCAGATTGAAAAATGTTCCTATTGGTCGTCACAGTCTTAAATTTTCATATTTAGGTTACAAAGATCTGTTATTGAATGATATTATAGTCACATCAGGTAAAGAAGTGATACTGAATGTAAAAATGGAAGAGACAGTTACCAAACTCGAGGAGGTTGTCATTGTTGGTAAAAAAAGCGGAGATGCTCTGAATGAAATGGCAATTCTAAGTGCGAGGGAATTTTCTGTATATGAAACGGAAAAATATGCAGGTAGCAGAGGTGAACCCGCACGAATGGCTCGAAATTATGCAGGAGTTTTGGCTTCGGATGATTCCCGTAATGATATTGTTATCAGAGGAAATACACCAACCGGAGTTTTATGGAAATTGGAAGGGATCAATATACCTAATCCCAATCACTTTGCTATTCCGGGTACAGGAGGCGGACCGGTGACTATCCTGAATAATAAATTTTTATCAAATTCCGACTTTTTTACAGGAGCTTTTCCTGCAGAATATGCCAATGGTATCGCCGGGGTATTTGATCTGAAAATGCGAAATGGTAATAATGAAAAGTATGAAGGAAGTGCTCAGTTTGGTTTTCTCGGAACGGAACTTATGGCTGAAGGACCTATAAACAAAAAGAAAGGTTCTTCTTTTTTGGCAATGTACAGATATTCGACAGTATCGATTTTCTCAGCTTTGGGAATTGATATTGGAACTACATCCAAACCCGTTTATTCCGATGGAGCGTTCAGATTCAATTTCCCTTTGAAAAAAGGTGGAAATATCGCCGTGTTTGGAATTGGAGGAAAAAGTAATGCTCCGATCGTCTTAAGTACTCAACTGGATACTACTTTAAGAGAAACTTATGGTTCAAATGACAGGGATCAATATTTTGGTTCAAGAACAGGCATTATTGGTCTGTCATATACCAAACCTATTAATGAAAAAACATTCGTGAAAGCTGTATTCTCTGCTTCACAGGAAAGAGTAACTGCTAATCATGATAAAATTGTTAGGCATACCGAAGGGGCAAAATATGTGGTGGATACTTTGATAAATATATTAGATTATGTATTTAGGGATAATAAATTTTCTGCTTATTTTTCTCTTAATAAAAAATACAACAGCCGCTTAAGTATGAAAGCGGGACTGAATTTTGATCTATATGATTCAAGATATATCGATAGTGTAAGGGTTGTATATTTGAAGCAGGATAATGTTACGTTGGATTCTATAACTCCTTGGAGAAAAAGATGGGATGGTACAGGAAATCCGATGCTTATACAACCTTATATCCAAATCAAATATAAAGCCAGTGATAAGTTTACTTTCACGGGAGGTTTGACTTCGCTTATCTATACTATGAGCAAAAATTCAATTTCTCCTCTTGAGCCGAGACTCGGATTGTCATATCAGATAGACAGAAAACAAAAAGTGAATTTTGCTTTAGGATTACATTCTCAAACACTTGCTCCTTATCTTTATTATTATGATAAAAATGATGTAGCACCTTACAAAGATAAATTGGATCCGTATAATAAAGACTTGAAATTATTGAAGAGTTTTCATGCAATAGCTGGATATGAAAGATTTATAGGTAAAAACATAAGATTCAAAGCAGAAACATATTATCAATATCTATATGATCTTCCGGTGAGCATTGTACCTAATTCATATTCTTTGATAAATTCGGGTTCAGGATTTAGCAGATTTTTCCCTGATACCCTTGTTAGTAAAGGAACAGGACGAAATTACGGATTGGATCTGACAGTTGAAAAATCTTTTAGTCGTGGATATTTCTTTATGATGTCAGGATCGCTTTTTGATGCCAAATACAGAGGAAGTGATGATACATTAAGAAATTCTTCTTTCAACGGAAGGTTTGCAACCAATCTTTTATTCGGAAAAGAGTTTAAAATAGGTTACAAACAAACATTAAACATAGGATTTAAAGTTGCTTGGACAGGAGGTCAAAGATATGGAGTTATTGATAAAGTGGAATCACAAAAAGAACAGGAAATTGTATATGCGGATGCCCATTATAACGAGTATCAGTTTAAAGATTATTTCAGAGCTGATTTTAAGATAGCATGGAAACTCAATACTAAGAAATTTACTCATGAAATAGCTCTTGATATTGCAAATATGCTGGATACTAAAAACATTCTTAGATATTCTTATGCTCCGGGAAGGACGGAACCCATTCTTGAAGAATATCAATTGGGAAGATTACCGATTTTCTATTACAGGTTTGATTTTTAATATTAAACCGTATTCCTGAGATATTCATGATTGATTAAATTGAAATCATGATAAAATCTATATTGTCTGTTGTCTGTTGGAAAAAATTTAAACACATGAAATATAATATAAAATCAGGGTTTTTATCATTATTGTTTTTATTGATTTTTTCTATTGGATTAAACGGACAATTTACACAGACAATAAGAGGTAAAGTTGTGGATTCTGAAACCAATTTTCCGTTGATCGGAGTTAATGTTTTGGTATTGAATACAGGATCAATGATCGGTGCTGTTACGGATACAAAGGGTAGATTTAGACTTAATGATGTCCCTATTGGAAGAAACACTGTAAAATTCTCTTATATCGGATACAAAGACGTTGTTCTTAATGATATTATCACAACTACAGGAAAAGAAGTTATCCTGAATGTAAAAATGGAAGAAACGGTCACAAAACTTAAGGAAGTTGTCATTATAGGAAAGAAAAGCGGGGATGCTCTCAATGATATGGCTGTTTTGAGCGCCAGGGAATTCTCGGTTTATGAAACGGAAAAATATGCAGGAAGCAGAGGAGAACCGGCAAGAATGGCAAGAAGTTATGCCGGAGTACTTGCATCCGATGATTCCCGCAATGACATAGTTATCAGAGGTAATACCCCAACAGGTGTTTTGTGGAAACTGGAAGGGATCAATATCCCTAACCCAAATCATTTTGCTATTCCGGGTACAGGAGGCGGACCGGTGACTATCCTGAACAATAAATTTTTATCGAATTCCGACTTTTTTACCGGAGCTTTCCCTGCTGAATACGCTAATGGAATAGCAGGAGTATTCGATCTCAGAATGCGAAATGGGAATAATGAGAAATATGAAGGCAGTGCTCAATTCGGTTTTCTTGGAACCGAATTGATGATGGAAGGTCCGTTAAACAAAAAGAAAGAATCTTCATTTTTGGCCATGTACAGATATTCTACCGTTTCAATTTTCAATTCTCTTGGAATAGATGTCGGCACGGATTCCAGGCCTAAATATCAGGATGGAGCTTTTAGATTCAATTTTCCTTTCAAAAAAGGTGGCAATCTGGCAATATTTGGTGTCGGAGGCAAGAGTTTTGCTCCTATAATAAAAAGCGAACAATTGGATACATTCGACACTGAACTTTATGGTGATGACGACAGGGATCAGTATTTCGGATCCAAAATGGGAGTTGCCGGAATTAGCTATACCAAACCTGTTGATAAAAAAACTTTTGTGAAAATAGTATTTTCTGCTTCAGGGGAACAGGCAAAAGGACAGGACGATAAGATAGTGAGGCATATTGATCCCGAACTGGGGCAATATGTTATAGATTCATTGATCACGACTTTGGATTTTAATATTATAGATTATAAATATTCAGGTTATTTTTCTTTAAATAAAAAATTGAATAACAGACTGAGTTTTAAAACAGGATTGAATCTTGATCTGTACAATAGTACCTATGTGGATAGTGTACGGTCAATATTTTTAAAAGAGGATAATTTCACACTGGATTCCATTTCTCCGTGGAGACTAAGATGGAACGGTGGAGGAAATCCAATGTTGATCCAACCCTATTTTCAATTCAAATATAAACCCAATGAAAGATTGACTTTGACAGGAGGTTTGACTTCGCTAATTTTCACTATTAGCAAAAATGCGATTTCTCCCATTGAACCCAGATTAGGGATATCATGGCATCTGAATAGAAAATCGAAAATAAACTTCGCTATGGGATTGCATTCGCAAAAACTGGCAAATTATCTGTATTATTTTGATAAGAATAAAGAACTTAAACGGGTTTTAGATCCTTACAATAAAGATCTGAAACTATTGAAAAGTCTACATCTGATCGCAGGCTATGAAAGATATATAGGCAAAAATATACGGATGAAGATCGAAACTTATTACCAATATTTATATGATCTGCCTGTTAAGACAGTGCCAAGTGCTTATTCATTATTAAATTCAGGGTCAGGATTCAATCGCTTTTTCCCGGACACCTTGAAAAGTACGGGCACGGGAAGAAATTACGGTGTTGATTTTACATTGGAAAAATCCTTTAGCCGTGGATATTTCTTTATGATGTCAGGCTCTCTTTTCGATGCCAAATACAGGGGTAGTGATGATACATTGAGAAATTCTTCATTCAATGGCAGATATTCAGCTAATTTTTTATTTGGAAAAGAATTTGTTATAGGAAAGAATCAGACACTTAATCTAGGCGTCAGAGTGGTCAGAACAGGAGGACAAAGACACGGAATTGTTGACAGGGAAAGATCATTTGAAGAGCAGGATATCGTATATCTGGACGCTCATTATAATGAATATCAATTCAAAGATTATTTCAGAGCGGATCTCAAATTGGCATATAAAATTAATACACGCAAATTCACACATGAAATAGCTCTTGATATTGCAAACCTATTCGATACAAAAAATGTCTTGAAATATTCCTATGTACAGGGAAGGGAAAATCCTATTGTTCAGGAAAATCAACTGGGCAGATTACCGATATTTTATTACAGGTTTGATTTCTGATTCTGAAGTGATTTCATGATAAAGATTAATAAAGGTACTAATGGGCTGCGTAAAAATAATTCCTCATATATATTTAGTACCTGCCCGAAAACACATCAAATTTGAAATTGATTCTTTTTGTCATTTTTTTTGAAAATTTTCGTCTTATCCTCACCCCACCCCTCTCCTTTTATTACCATATCCCAACTTATACATTTATCCCCAAAAGGAGAGGGAGCACTGCGGGTTTCAAACGAAAAGCACTTATACAATATTAAACGTTACCCTAATGATTAAGCGCCTTCATTCTCCCCTTCTCCTTTTATCTCCATATTTTTTTTTGAAACTGTAATCTTTAAAAAGGAGAAGGGGACGGGGGATGAGGTTAGAAACAGCGAGATAATTTAAGTAAAAATCATTGCGATTATTAATAGTAAAAATAGCACTTAAACCCACCTCAATCCTCCCTTGAAAAATTGCCACCCACAATAGCCCCGCTTTATGTTAATAAATCAAAATGACTCTACGTGAGTAGATACTCCCAAACTAATTTATATAGTCGGGACAAAATTTTCTGCTTTCGGGCAGACACTAAATTAGCAATTTATATAATTATATTTATTAATAGCCGTTTATTTTTATAGTATCGACTCATGTATGATGCTTTTTTTACAATTGCAATAATTTTTAAATTATATTAAGTATGCTGTTTAAAAGCTTAAGATATATTCTTTTTACCGGTTTGATCTTGTTTGTGTTTTCATGTATTAATGACGGACATAAAAAAATAATCGTTGAGGATCCTAATGGTTACTTCAGGGAAGAATTTATCGTGATAAATGATAGTATTAAAGATGGAGTTTATCTTAAATATTTTGGAAATGGTGTATTA
>JALVEG010000026.1 GCA_027031145.1 Saprospiraceae bacterium
TGGCGAGATTTACTATTTTAAACAACAGACTGTATGCTGTGGATAATAGTAAACTGCATGTTTTCAATATTGAGTTACCAAAAGAAGCAAAACCAACCGGTGATGTAAATATCGGCTGGGGAATAGAAACGATTTTTCCCGTTAAAGATAAATTATTTATAGGTTCAAATTCGGGAATGTTTGTTTATGATACTACTGACCCTGATAATCCTTCATTGCTCTCTACGTTCAGACATGCGTCTTCATGTGATCCTGTATTTGTTGTTGGAGATATTGCTTATATTACGCTTAGGTCTGGTAACAGATGTCAGGGATATACCAACCAATTGGATGTAGTGGACATTAAAGATCTGTTGAAACCGGAATTGATAAAAACTTATCCTATGGACAATCCTCACGGACTTACGGTTGTTGACAATACGATGATCTTATGTGAAGGAGATTATGGAACAAAGGTTTTGGATGTTGAAGATCCTGAAAATGTGAAAATAAAATCAAAGATCACGGAAAAGCATTTTTATGATGTTATCGGTATTAGCAAAGAAGATATAATTATGGTGGGAAATAACGGTTTATATCAATATGAATTGAACGGATACGACCTTGAAGAAATTAGTGTTATTGAAGTAAAGGAATGATAAATTATGAATTGTCAATTGTCAATGCCTGAATATATTTATTCAAAAAGTCAATAAAAACCAGGACGATACAATTTAAGGAATCGTTTATAGATTGATATATTAGTGGTATATTTGTTAAAATTAAAATTATAAACAAATGAAACGAACAATTATTTTTTTATTGATGATCTTTAGTTTGGTACAATTAAATGCTCAAAATAAAGAATATTATAAAGATATAGTATATCTAAAGAATGAAAGCAAGATTATTGGACAACTTTTGGATTATAAAATAGGAGAAAAAGTTGAAATCAAGTTATCTACCGGACAGATACTGACTTTTCCCGATAATGTAGTGAAGAAAATAGAAATTTATTCTCCAGAAAATGAAGTGAAGGAAAAACCTGTTAAAGATTATAAATTTAAAGATAAAGTATTTTATAATAATTTTGGAATAAAGATCATTTCAGGAGCGAATTCTTCAAGAAATAATAGTATATATCGCAATGGATTTGGTCTTGAATACAGTTTGGGTTATCGTTACAATAATTATTTTTCTGTTGGTGCCGGAACAGCTATTGATAATTATAATTATGGTCTTGGAGAACTATTTATTCCTGTTTATTTTGATTTTTTCAGTTTTTACAGGAAATCAAGGATAAGTCCTTATTTCAAACTTCAGGCAGGTTACGGTTTTGTAAGTACGACAAGAGATAATGTTATTGATAGTGATGGCGGGATAATGTTTAGTCCTGCATTTGGGATCAAATACCCCGGTATGGGAAATATGAATTATATGTTCGATATTAATTTTAAATACCAGAAAGCAAATTTTGTTTATACATTAAATGAATGGAATACTCAAATTTTATACAGGGATGTGATTTTCAGAAGAATTGCTTTCAGATTTAGTATAATGTTTTAAAACCCAAAAGGAGCAGATTATCTGAAAATAATGAAGTCATATTCGGAAGAAGAAATAATAAAAGGATGTAAGAGAAACTCCAGAAAGTTTCAGGAACTTTTATATTTCAGATATTTTGATAAAATGTACGGAATGTGTCTAAGACATACTTCAGATAAGGAAATAGCAATGTCCGTTCTTAATGACGGTTTTCTTAAAATATTTAAAAATATAGAAAAATATAGATATGATGGTTCTTTTGAGGGTTGGGTAAGAAAGGTTATTTACAATACTTTAAGAGATTATTACAGGAAAAAATCAAATAATCAACGATTTCTGGAGATATTTGAAAATCAGGGCAATGACAGAAATTTGAATAATCTTGAATATGAAGATATTTTGAAAATGATAGACTCTTTGCCTCAGAAAAGTAGAAAGATATTTGTTATGTATGCTATTGAAGGGTATAAACACAATGATATTTCCAGGATATTGAATATACCTGTAGGTACCTCTAAATGGCATCTTTCTCAGGCTAAAGAAAAATTAAGACAAATTCTTCAAAAAAATGAAATAAACATAAATATCAAAAAATATAAATAAAGACATGGACAAAAACAAATTTGATATTGAAATTAAACGTGAAGGATGGGATAAGATGAAAAACATCCTCGATAGTGAAATGCCGGTAAAGAAAAGGCGTTTTTTACCTTTTATTTTGTTGTTTCTGATATTGGGTACGATCGGTATAAGTTTTTTGTACAGTAAAACAAATGAAAAGAAACAAAAAGAATTTATTTATAATAAAGAAGCTGTTTTAGAAAATCAGATACATGATAATAATATTGAAAAAAAGGAGATAATAATAGATACGAATTTAAATAAAGTAAATAAAACAGAAGAAAAAACAAATACTAAAGATAACAATAAAAGAATTAAAAATATAAAATTAAACATTAAGAAAAACAATGAGTTAGAAAAAAAACAATATGGTTTTATAGCAAAAACTGAAGAGCATAACGACACTAAAGAACCGGAAAATCTTAATTCTCAAGAAATAAGCAATAATGAAAACAAATCTTTATTAATAAAAAACATTAAAGTATTAAATATTTCACCTTTTGTGATTGAGCAAAGATCATTAATACCGGAATTTGAATTTAATGATTTGGTTATAAACAGAAAAAAGAAAACGGAATTTTTCAAACCTTTTATCGGTGTCAAAATACACTCGTATAATTATAAAGAATTTTCACCTAAATATGAATTTGATCTGGGAAGTTATTTTAAGATCAGCAACAGATTCTTATTTGGTATAGGTATTGCTTATGTTCAAACGGATCTGATGTTTCAATCCGTTCAGGAAGAAAGTTATGTTTTATTTGATAACGGAATAGAAAAAGAGGATAATAATTATAATTATAAAGCGGAATCTTTTGATCTTCCTGCATGGACATTTGAATTGATGTTAAAAGAAAAATATAATATAAACAGAAAATTCACTTTTGATTTTGGTGGAGGTATAGTATTGGGTGGCTTTAAATCTGCCGGATTGAAACAAGATTCGTGGATGAATTCCGACACCTGGACAGAACCGGATATCAACAATTTTAAACCGGTTATATTTGGAGAAGCCGGATTGTATTATCAACTGATATCCGGGATCAATGCCGGATTGGGGTACAAGTATTATTATTCGGGCACCTACAACGTAAATGAAAACAACAAAGAAGTATATAGCCGGAAATTGATAAATAAAGAGTATTCCTCAAGATTTTATTTAGGAATAAATTATTGTTTTTAGTGGGGGAAATTCACCGTTTATTTTTGTAGCAACACTGTGATTTTGGAAATGGAAATTTAAGCTTTTAACTGCATTTTTGCTCACTTTTGAGCATAGATTGCTTTTTCCGGTACTGAATTCGAAGAAAAAAACGGAATAATTATTTCAAATAATAAAGTAAGATCGTTGGAATATACCCGACAGGTGGTCGTATTCTGTGGATGACTTTTCAGCAACTTTTTTAAAGCAGGAACTGTAATTCTTATTCGTTTCACAATAGTAAAACTTGTTTTTTTGCGAATAATTATAATTTTTTGGAGTTAAAAATCATAATTATGAAAATTTCCTACATAAAATACTATATTTGCATCTAATAGAGCTATCCGCCTTGACGGTATTAGTTCATCAGTGTAAAGATCATTACTACACATATGCGATAGCGTTAACAAATTTTAAAGACAAAAATAACTTAATAATTCAAACTAATGGATGATTATTTAAACGCAGAATCAATAAGTATAGCCATTTCGTTACTTTCATTGTTCTTTGGCATTTGGCAGTATTCGAAGAATATTAAAACCAAAAAGTTAATTTTAAATGAATCAATTGAGTTACATAAAAATGTTTCTGTTGCACTTGGAGCAACTCAAGGCGCAAAAAAGGCTATCGTAAATGGACAATCTCCTAGTAATGAAATTGGACGCGCTGAAGGAATATGTCAAGCTATACTTCATGAAAGTGCTAAACTCTATTGCAATATTGGAAACACTAAGTTAGATGATATTGATGATTTAATTACAAATGGACAATTACAAAAAATATATAAGGATATTTATTATTCATATTCAGCTCCTAAAAGAGGATTTATAAGAAGTTTTTTTAAAAAAATTTGGAAAATATTTTAATAATAATCAATTCAAGTAATTCTTAATAATTAATAAAATTTGATTTTTTGAAAAATTTATATGCTTAATTATTTAATAATATCAGAACTTTTATTCCTAAATGATGAAATTCCTAAAGATGAATCTTTTTACTCTCAATGTCTAAATAGTTTAAAGAGAAGTAAAAATAAATATATAGAAATTGCAAAAGAATATGACCCAATATTAAAGGCACTTTTAAAACAAAAAGAGAAATAAAGAACGAAAGCACAATAAACAGGACTATGAACGGTCTGAAAAGCCTGTCACCCTTGTGGACCCAACGAGTAGTCGGCGTTGAACTACCTCCGCATTTTTATGTAATATACGATTAAATTTTCTTGTAATTTGTTCTTTTTATTTTCTATAATGCTATCCGCCATAGGTGGTTTAGTTCAATAGTGTTTATAAAATCGGAGCTATCTATCGCAGACACTATATAAATAGATATAGTTATTATAATGACTTTTAGTTATAACTTTTGGTCATTACAATAATTTAACGTATTTTTGTAATAAAAAATAAAATGTATAAGAGAATAGTTGAAAATATTATAAGAGATAAGATTGGAACGGGAAAAGCGATCATAATTGTTGGAGCAAGACAGGTTGGTAAAACTACGTTGATAAAAAAAATACTTGAAGGGAAAGAATATCTTTTTCTTGACGCTGATGACCCCTCAATAAGACAATTACTTTTAAATCCAAATACAGAAGAAATACGGAGCATTTTAGGAGAAAATACAATTGTTTTTGTTGATGAAGCACAACGAATAGAAGGAATAGGTCTAACCCTCAAAATAATTACTGATCAATTTAAAGATGTTCAATTATTTGTTTCAGGTTCATCGTCTTTTGATTTGGGCAATAAATTAAACGAACCATTAACCGGCAGAAAATGGGAATATGAATTGTTCCCGATATCCTGGGAGGAATTTGAAAAAAAAGAGAGTTTTGTAAAATCCGAACAACAATTAGAGAATAGATTGTTGTTTGGATTTTATCCCGAAGTTCTTAATAATAAAGGAAAAGAGAGAACAATATTAAAAAATTTGGTAAGTAGTTATTTGTATCGCGATATTCTTTCATTCTCTGAAATCAGGAAACCGGAAATATTAGATAACCTTTTATTGGCACTTGCACTACAAGTTGGAAGTGAAGTGAATTATAATGAATTGTCTAGAACAATAGGGATAAATAAAATAACTGTTCAGAAATATATAGACATACTTGAAAAGGGATATATTATTTTTAAACTAAATAGTTTTAGTAGAAATCTTAGAAACGAAATAAAAAGAAACCGGAAAATTTATTTTTATGACAACGGGATTAGAAATATGATTATAGGAAATTTTAATCCACTTAAATTAAGAACAGATGTTGGAACACTTTGGGAAAACTTCTTGATCTCAGAAAGAAGAAAACAAAATATTTATAAAGAAACATTTGCAAGAATGTATTTTTGGAGAACAAAACAACAACAAGAAATTGATTTTATCGAAGAGAAAGATGGGAAAATTTATGGATTTGAATTTAAGTGGAAAACGAAATCAAAAATAAAATTACCTCAAACATTTATTAAAACTTATGATGCTGAAAGTAAGGTAATTGACAGAAAAAACTTTAGAGAATTTGTAATAATTAAATAGTCTGT
>JALVEG010000027.1 GCA_027031145.1 Saprospiraceae bacterium
TCAACAATTCTTAATATCTCGTCCATATTTCTACCCAATTCCTGAGGATAATAAAGCATTATTCTGATCTTGCCTTTAGTATCCACTACAAATACCGCTCTGACAGTATTGGTACCTTTGCCGGGATGTATCAAACCGAGAGTTTCAGCAACTTTTCCTGTATCTGCTATAATAGGAAATTCAATTTGAACATCCATATTATCTTTTATCCATTCTTCCCATTTGATATGAGCAAAAACCTGATCAACACTCAACCCTATTAATTCGCAATTCAAAGCTCTAAACTTATTATATCTTTGCTGAAAAGCCACAAACTCGGTTGTACATACCGGTGTAAAATCAGCCGGATGGCTGAATAATACAAACCATTTGCCTTTATAATCTCCAGGCAAATTCTTTTGTCCATGAGTTGTCTGAACTGTCATTTGAGGAAAGTCATCTCCTAACAACGGTATTCCTTTTTTTTCATTAATATTTTCCATAATATCTAATTTTTTATTTAATTAATTAATAATACATTCCTTTTTCATTCAGAGTAATTATAAAACCCTTTATTTTGAAGTACCTGATAAAAAAACGTTAAAGACAAGGCTTGCGAAGTTGTTGAAACCAAGGAGTTTACTACCCGTAAATGACTGTTTCGACAACAAGCTTAACGCAGTATTTGACGTTTTTTAATAGCACTATTTATGTAAAAATGCAGAATACATCCACACTAGCTTTTCCTGCTCCCTGATATAATCACTCATCAATGCATTTGTTCCTTCATCATCAATTTTACCTGAAAGATCCAATATCTCTCTTTGTTTTATAAGTAAAATCTGAAATGAGCGCAATATCTCTTCTACACTTTTCACCCCGTCAGAAACTTCTTTGCTCTCCCTGATCTTTGATATCTTCAAATAATTACTGAATTTGTAATCAGGTTCAAACCCGAGAGTAAGTATTCTTTCTGCTATTTCATCAATTTTCACAAACAGATCATTATACAATTCTTCAAATTTCAAATGCAATTCAAAAAACTTCTCACCTTTAATATTCCAGTGATACCCTCTTGTATTTTGATAAAACACCGAATAATTAGCAAGCAAATCACTGAGCATTTCCGCCAATTTCTTACTCTTTTTCTTATCTATTCCTATTAAATTTAGTTTCATTTTAGTTTTTATTTTAAATTAATTATTAGGATGAATTCTTCTACCCAATAAATTGATTTTAATCTTATCTATTTCGATAGAATTCAATTCTTCTTTATTTTCTAAATAATTTTTTACTAATTCAGTTAATTCCTCATCATAATAATCCAATATTTCACCTTCTTCGTCAAGATAAATATGATGATGTTCTTCAACTACCGGATCATATCTCATAATATTATTATCTGTATGTATCTTTACCACAATCCCTTTATTAACAAAAGTGTCAAGAATATTGTAAATAGTACCAACCGAAATATATGGATGATCCTTCAATATTGATTTTATCAGAACCTCGGCACTCGGATGAGTTCTGTCATTCATCAATACCTGCATTACGGCAATTCTTTGAGGAGTAACTTTAAGATTCTTCTCTTTTAATATTTTATTAATATCTTTTATATCCATCTTTAATTATTCTCAAATAATAATCATTACTATTTAGTAACATTTATAATTAAAAATTGTTTAAAAAAAGTTTATTTTTTTCAATTCGTAAGCCCGGCATATTCACAGGGATCATGAATATAAATATATGTGAATAGGCAGATTAAGAGATTGAGACGATTTAGGCAGACAAGAATTTTTACCCATTAGTGCATAAACTAAGAATCCACTAAGAAATTTGCAACTTAGTGGGTTCTAGTGTATTGCGCATAAAATAACTACTCATACATATTCAGCTATTTTTGTTTATTATAATATACAGAAAAAAATAATCCTTTTTCTATATGCCGTTCCTACGGAACTCTTTTGAAGACATTCGTTTTTTATTTACCAGCGACTAACGTCAGCCGGCTATAATATTTCGTACCTAAACAGGACTTTTACCCGTTATTTTACTTACACAATAGTTTTATACTGCTAAAATCCGCCAAATAGTGGATGACATGTTCTAACAAGAGGACGTAAGTCCATTGAAAACGGACAAACGGAATTATTTTAAAATGCAACCTAATGTTGTTTTTCTTAGTAGGCAATCCCGCTAGGGATGAAATATTTTAGCAATAGGATGTAAGTCCCTTGATGACGACAAACACATATTTGTTTGAGTCCCATCGGGACTACATATAATTTATGGGTATTTATTTCTTACGCACCGCACTAAGCAGATCAAATTTAAAAAACCAAAATAATTTAAAAAGATTAGTCTTTAACAAAACTTTTTGCAGCAATTTTATTATCACTGTCTATGACCATTAATATATACATTCCTGTATCCAAAACAGATACATCAATAGAAAGCTGTTGTGTTAAATCACAATCGGCATTTAATAGTTTTTTGCCCTGCATATTATATATCCGCCACTGTCCTATCTCAACTTCATCCGGCAAAGAAACATTCAACAAAGACTTTGCAGGGTTGGGATATAGCCTCATTTCAAAATCATACAGATATGCACTTTTGACATCAGTCCTCTGGACAGTTTCGCAGTTTTCTCCTTCAAAACATCCATGCGAATTGACCCTAAACATCCAGATATGTCCATTCTCGTGAGAGCCGGGACGACGGATCTCTCCCAGTGCCACTATATCTCCGTTTTCCATCTCAATAATATCGTC
Source organism: Saprospiraceae bacterium (assembly GCA_027031145.1). Taxonomy (GTDB): domain Bacteria; phylum Bacteroidota; class Bacteroidia; order Chitinophagales; family Saprospiraceae; genus JADJGA01. The sequence continues at coordinate 2,760 of JALVEG010000027.1, forward strand.
TATACCATGCAAATCCGTGGTATCAAACAAGGTATGCTGATACCTGTGCGACCATATTGTATCTCCCTCATTGCTGAATTTGTTTATAACACCATAGTGATTAGTATATATTGTATTTTCAATATTTTTATCATAATTTCCATAAGTAAAAAAATAACCTTTTTTTAAGCCTCTTTTTAGTCCGTGAAAATATAGTCCATTTCCTTTCGGAATTTTAAATATATGTTGTCGTATCGATTTCCCTTGATCCGATACCCATATTAATGCAGGAGGATAACGATTATAATTAATAAATTCAACATCCTCAAATTTATCTGTTGGATATACCATCACTATATTGCTATCAGACAACTGTGCAGGCCATACCGGTGCCGATCCACCATCTGCTTCTTCATCAGATACATATTTCCATATCTCATTTCCAAGTGTATCTATTTTTATTATTTGTGCATAAGCATCGAATCCTTGATTAGGAAAGAATGTCGAACTCAGCAAAAGAGTAGAATCATACAATGTATTGAGTGTCCAAGGATAACTATAATCGTATTCGGTATTATAATTGTGTGTCCATATCTCATTTCCAAGTGTATCTATTTTCTTTATACCAATCTCCTTTTTTACATAACTATTCTCTTTGTATTTATCCGAATATGATATATATATATGTCTATTTAGATTTATTATATCAGTTTTAAAATTTCTATACCCCGCCGATTTATAGGATTTTATCCATTTGGGTGACAAATTTTCATCAACCCTCATTATTCTCAAATCATTATTTACCGAACTTTTTTTCCCATAAAAAAATATCATGTCACTAATTTTCGTATAACAGGTAGATGCAAAAGTGAAGTCCTCATAATGATGATAATCATAAGTAGTATCTTTAATCTCAACTATAGTGGATATATCCTTATCGGTATTAGAATAATATATCACCGGTATATAACACTTTTCATTAATTTTAATTAGCTCAATAACTGTAGGGTTACCAAAATCAAAAGGAATCAGTCTGTTGTAATACTCCTGTGCATTAATCTGATAAAAAATTATGAACATTAATCCGAACAGTATAATTTTTTTCATATTTGAATATTTTTTAATATTAAAATGAGTAGGCAATTTATAATAAAAAAATCGCCTGCTGTAATAAATCGACTAATATATTTAGATTAATACCTTTTTTAAAATACAGACAATATAAAATTAAAATACTTTCCTCTTTTTTCCAAAAACAATAATATTTTTCTTACAATTACTTCCTCTTATCAACACACAAAACTTTTATCCCAATAAAATGTTTAGTAAAATAAAACACAGTCATGAGAAATTTTAAGTATTTCATAGTTTTAAGTATTTTCGTATTATTCACTTCATGCCATTTGGAAGAGAAAATTTCTTTCAATATCGATTACAATTCAGAAGCTACTATTCCTTCCATTATTGGTATTGATTTGCCTTTTGAAATTCCCATACCAGCTATTTCTACTAATATAAATAGTAAATTGGAATCTAAAAATTCAAAAAAAGATCTATTAAATACTGCTAAACTTCAGGAATTAACTATAAGTGCACTTAACCCAAAAGATCAAAGTTTTAATTTTGTAAAAAGTATCGAAGTATATATAAAAGCAGATGGCCTTGATGAGGTCAAAATCGCTGAAAAACATAACATTCCTGATGATATTGGTAACGAATTGATTTTAGATGTTAATAAGGATCAGGATTTGTCCGGATACATAAAAAAAGATAAATTCAATTTAAGAGTGAAAGCCACTTCCAGAAAAGTATTATTGCATAGTGTTAAAGTTAATATCTATACACTACTGGAAGTTACGACAAACATATTTTAAAATCAATGAGTAAAAAAGGAAGAATACTCGTAGGTATGAGTGGAGGAGTGGACAGCACTGTGACTGCTTTATTATTGCATGAACAAGGCTATGAAGTTATTGGAATTACATTAAATATACTGGATTACAATTATACAGGAGAAAGAGTTAAAAACCCTTGTTGCAGTATTGAATCGATAATGGGAGCCAAGGAAATTGCAAATTTCATTGGTTTTAAGCATTTCATTATTGATGTTAAAAATGAATTTCAAAATAAAGTAGTCGATAAATTTGTCGATGAATATATGGCGGGCAGAACACCAAATCCTTGTATCAGATGCAACTCGGATATTAAATGGGGGGAAATGGTGCGTCAGGCTGATATCTTTGATTGTGAAAAAATAGCTACAGGTCATTATGCCAATGTAAATGAGAAAAACGGCAGGTACTATTTGACCCGTGGCAAAGACAAACTCAAAGATCAAACATATTTTCTTTGGGCGCTGGATCAATACACGCTTTCCAGAACTATTTTTCCACTTGGAGAACTGACAAAGCCCGAAGTCAGGAGTATCGCATTCACGCGAGGTCATACACAAATCGCACATAAGCAGGAAAATTTTGATATCTGTTTTGTTCCCGATAATGATTACCGTTTATTTCTGAAGGAAAGGATACATGATCTTGAAGAAAAATATGCCGGTGGAAATTTTGTTGATGTTGAAGGTAATGTTTTGGGGAAACATAAAGGGTATATGAACTACACCATCGGTCAAAGAAAAGGATTAGGAATAGCATTAGGTAAACCTGTCTATGTCGTTTCCATAGATGCGAAAACAAATACGGTTGTTATAGGTGAAAGAGACAAATTGAACAAAAACGGCTTATTTGTCAATGAAATTAATATGATGAAATACGAGGAAATATCAGAACCCAAAGAAGTATCAACTATGGTAAGATACAAAAGCCAGGCTATTGAAAGCAAAGTATCAAAATTTGACGATTCTACTTATGAAATCACATTTGAAGCCAATGTTCAGGGTATAGCCTCCGGTCAATCCGCTGTTTTTTATGAAGGAGATGATGTCGTGGGAGGAGGAATAATCAAAGAAAGTTTTTAAAAAATATTATAAATCAAATTTTAATATTATTTTTGTTGATGTAAAAGAGTATTATAATATTTAACCGTAATAATTAGTGTCTGCCCGAAAACACCTCAAATTTGAAATTGATTCTTTTTGTTATCTTTTGACTTTTTTA
>JALVEG010000028.1 GCA_027031145.1 Saprospiraceae bacterium
CCTTGGAAACAGAGTCCTCAGGAATACACGCTTCAGATGTAAAATCTCCTTCTCCTACATCTTCTTTTAGAGAATTTTCTATAAACCATTTAATATAGTTATTATATATTTTCTTCATTTTTTTTTAATTTTTTAAATATACATCAACATAATTCGGCTGAATATATTGAATAGTCACATCAGAAGGTTTCTTAATTATAGATACAGGATAATTACCATTTAAAACCGAATCCTGATTTATATAAACCGAAGCTAAAAATTCCGATGAATCAATATATTCATATTTGCTTACACCAATTAAAAAAGAAACAGTTATTGATGAAGGGACTATCAGCAGGTCTTTATTTTTACTTCCGCTAATCTTTACAGGCAAAACAACTTTTTTTTCAGTATATTCTTCTACCGGAATGTATATTTCAACAATACCCGGATCAACACTTATTTTCTTATATTTTGGAGGTTCCAAACTGATCTTTTCTTTTATATCACTATTGAGTTCTTTGTATTCAACAAAATTGGTTTTCCAGAAATCAATATCTTTAACCCGGCTTTCAGGACCTGTGATCATTACTTTATCGGGTTTTAAAATAAAAGTTCCTTTTGGTCCGAACATTTTTTCATAAGTGATTTTTCCATTAAATTTCACCGGAACTTTTTTTATGAATTTCTTTTCCAGTTTGAGCGTTTTCTCAGGAAAAATAACTTTTATAATCTGAATTTTATTGGAAGGGATTTCAGATTGCAACTGCCGGATAATAGTTCCTGATGATATTACAGGATTTTTGTTATCTACATTCAACAGCAATGGATTATTCTTATTATAACTTTTCACCATTACTAAATCCAATCCCTTTCCTGAAAGTGTGACATTTGCAATATACCTGTTTGTATCCATGAGGATATAATCATCACCGGTTTTAATTTCGATGAATATTTTTTTAGAGTAAGTATCTTTTTTTGTCATTATAGAACTTACCCAAAACAGCATTGCTAAAGCCACAAATGGGAAAAATGAAATTATACCCTTTTTGTTGAGCTTAAAATTCATTTATTTTTTTGATTCTTTGTTTAAAGCTTCTGTCATTTCTTTTGAAATAGCACTTTTAAAAACTTTAAGAAAAGATTTTTGATCTACCTGCAATTGAACAAAATCATCTTCAACTTTTGTGATTTTCCCAACTATCCCACTTGCTGTGGCTACTTCCATGCCTTTTTCAAGAGAAGAAGCAAATCTGTTTTGCTCTTTTTGTTTTTTCGCCTGAGGTCTGATTATAAAGAAATAAAAAACCAGTAATATTCCTCCGAATAAAACCATATTCATCATACCACCTGTCCCTGAAGACTGTAAAAATATCATATTTATCATTTTTAATGTTTTAATTAAATAATTTAACCTTTAGGTATTACATATCCTTTCATGGTAAGTGTTGTCATATTAGGATATGTGTTTGTAAAAATTTTAATTTTTTTGTTTTGAGCCATTTTTTTGCCCTTAGAGTCAAAAATGACTTTTATCTTTCCTGTTTTTCCGGGTTTGTATGGATCTTTGGAAAATTCAGGAACAGTACATCCACATGTGGTTTTGTGATAAAGCAACATCAGATTTCTGTTGCCTGTATTTTTAAATTTGAATATATGTTCCACTACATCTCCTTCTTTTATTTTTCCGAAATCAAAAACCGTTTCTTCAAAAGTTATTTTCGCCATATTATTAGTATCTACTTCTCCTTCCTTTGTAGGGATCTCCATTTCTTTGGAAAGATCAGTTGAAACTGCCTGGGCAAAAGTATTATCTTTCTTCGTTTCATCTTTGCATGATACAAATGCTATAAACACAAGAATAAAAATTGCAATTCCTTTCTTCATCCTATTATTTTTTACAAATTTAATAAATATTAAAGACAGAACACCAAAATATACTTAATTGTTTCAAAAATTATGTACAAAAGCAGCTCTGTAATTAAGTGGGAAAAATTCCTGGTTGGTATCGGGATTTATATTATAAAGCAAAGTTATGATCATTGACCACTTGCGTGGTGAAGTATATTGGTATCCTCCTCCTATATATGTAAATAAATACGGTTCTCTTTTTAAATCTCTGTCAATAGTAAATCTTGATATATACATCTTGTCAGCTTCAAGCTGCGCAAAGTAGTTTCTATATATTTTTACAGTAGTCAAGCCACCAAAACCGTAATCAAAAATATTGAATGAAGGATTATTCCCGGGTTGCCAAAGATATGTATAGTTTGTATGAATTATTGCTCCCGCATTCCAGTTTTTCATAATTTTCAAGCCTCCCATAAAAGATAAATTGATATAAAATTGGTTGTTTGTCAGTCCTATATTCCCCAAATTAATCCCATACCACAATCTATTTTTAAAACCGTCGTCATTTTTTTCATAGCGGCTGCTTTGTGAATATACATTATTTATTAAGAAAAAAAACAGCAAATAAATAAACAATGTTTTAAGGCTAACGTTTAATTTAATAGTCATAATTGTTTTTGTTTTGAAACGCTAAAAATCTCTTATAATTATATAGTGTTTACAAGAAAAGAGGCAATTTTTTATTTTTTAATTATAAATAACTACTCAGGTAAAGTCATTTTGATTGAAAAAACATCTTTTTTCATTTCAAAAGCACCCTGCCTGAGTGGTTACGATTATTATTTATGAATTTAACTGTTTCAAATGAGAAAATATTTTCTTCTTCTAAGTTTTGTTTTTATTTGTTATGTCAATCTATTTTCTCAAAATAAGCATTTTGATCTTTTTAATAACAATGGACATTCGGTTATTTTAAGAGCTGAAATGCCTATAAAAAACGGGTTTGTAACCACTGTCGATAAAGATGTCTTAACACAGATAAAGAACAACGATATTCCCTCGTTTTCATCTTCATTTCAATATAATAAATTTAAGGATAGAATAGATCTTGATTTTGTTGAATTTGATTTACTTACTATTGATTTTGCAGTTGTCAATTCTCATGACACCCCTGTTGAATATACTGAAGGTAAATATTATACCGCTATCGTTAATGATAAATCGGGAATGGGAGCTTTTAGTTTTTACGATGATAAACTTATGGGAATTGTTGCATATAAAAACGGGGAAAATTATAATATTGGACAAAGCGGTAATTTTGATAGTGAATATTTGATCTATAAAGATAAAGATCTCACAGAAGACTTGAATATTTATTGTAATACGGATGATGATCCTCTGATGGATCAAGAGCCTTTTGCATACAAAAGTTTGAAATCAAGTTTTGATAAATGTATTAATCTATATCTGGAAGCGGATTATGCACTTTATGTGGAAAACGGTAAGAGTATTAAAGCAACAACAGATTATATTTTGGGGCTATTTGCAGAAACGGCATTGCTTTATAAGAAGGAAGGCATTAATATAAAAGTATCAAAAATCAAAGTCTGGGACACCCCTGATAATTATAGTACGACAGCTTCTCATGAGGCGTTGGAACAATTTCGCTCAAAAAATTCTGAAAGTGATGTGGATTTGAATATCTTGCTGGCACTTGGTGCTAATGGTTTGGGTGGTGTGGCTTACCTTAATGCATTATGCAATACTTCCAGACATTATGCTTATGCCAATATAAATATAAACTATAGAAATGTCCCTTTATATTCCTGGTCAGCAATGGTAATTACTCATGAATTGGGTCATAATCTGGGATCCAGTCATACTCATGCCTGTCGTTGGAACGGAAATGGAACCCAAATCGATGATTGCGGAAATATATATGTATATAATTCGGGAGGTACTCCTGAAGGAAATTCCTGTTTTGATCCTGATAATACAATTATTCCTTTGGACGGAGGAACTATTATGAGTTATTGTCATCTTGTGGGTGCAGCCGGAATCAATCTTTCAAAAGGATTTGGACAGCAACCGGGAGATTATATCAGAAACAAAGTTGCAAATGCCTCTTGTCTGGATTCTTGTCTTGGTTTTGGAGAAGATATACCTGTTGCTGATTTTGAAGTGGAAAATGTATTGACCTGTGAGGGAGGTGAAGTAACTTTTTTTGATAAAACCCTTAATCATCCTTCAGACTGGATATGGATATTTGATAAGGAAATTGGCGCAGATACTTCATATCATAAATATCCGGTTATGAAATATAATTCTGTCGGTGTTTATGATGTTGAATTGATAGCTTCCAATATCAAAGGGCATGATACATTAAAAAGACTTGATTATATTACAGTTATTGAAGGACCTAAAGCTCATTTTGATTATGAGTTTATTGAAAAAAATAAAGTTCAATTCAACAATAAGTCGGTTAATTCAACCGGTTATTTTTGGAAATTTGGTGATGGGAGAATCGGATTGTTGAAAAATCCTAAACACAAATATAAAGATGGTGGGAAATATTTGGTCGAACTTTGGGCTAAAAAGGATTCATGTACCGCGAAAAATTATTTTTCGGATTCAATTGAAATAAAAATTCCATTAAAAGCAAAATTTTCGTACAATATAGCTGATATTTGTGTTGGAGACACAGTTTTTTTCAAGGTTGAGAAAAATAAATATGATTCCGTCAAATGGATATTTGAGGGAGCAAATATCAATAAAAGCGATTTGGAAGAAGTCAATGCAATTTACTACTCTGCCGGCATTTTCGATGTTGAACTAATAACTTTTTCCAAATATGGAAATGATACTTTACTTAGAAATAACTTAATAAATGTAAAAGGAAAACCACAAGGCGATTTTGTTTTTGACATTAAAAACGATACAGTGATTTTCAAAAATACTTTTGATGGTGATGATTATTTTTGGGATTTTGGAGATGACAGCATTTCAACCGATAAAAATCCTACACATTTATATAGTATGGATGGATATTATAATGTCAAATTGACTGTAAAAAATTCTTGCGACAGCAGCGTTTTAATAAAATCAGTCATCATCAATACAACTAAAATTGAAAAGATAGAAAGAAATAGTATATTAGTTTATCCAAATCCTGTAAAAGATAATTTATATTTAATGAATAATATTGGATTTAACGACAATAGCATTATTTATATTACGGATGTTTTAGGAAATACAATATTAAAAAAATATGTTGAAGAGTTAAATAAAAACGGCTCTGTTTATCAAATTGATTTGAAACATCTGTTAAAAGGTATTTATTTTTTAAAAATAGAAATTGGAGGGAATATATATATTAAAAAAATAATATTAAATTAGTTTTAATTAGTTTGAAAAATTATTAGCTTCGCACAAAAAAGTAAATTATGAATTTTAAAAAGAACTTATTGATTTGGATGATCTTGTTGATGAGTATTCCTATGTTCTCACAAATGCAAATGGATATCTCCAGACTGTTTACAAAATCACATCAAATCACTCAAAGAGTTGAACAGGTTGCTGATGGTATAGTTCCACTGAAACTGGATAAGAATTATTTGAATAAAATCTATCAGGAGAAGAATTATGATATCTCATTGACTATTCCGATCAGTGACACTGAGAATGTAACAGTAGATCTGGAACAATTCAATGTTTTGACAAAAGATTTTATTTTAAGAACATCTTCGGGTGATACTATCAAAAATTTCAAGCGTGGATTGTTTTATAAGGGCTCGATCGAAGGAAGGGAAGGATTTGCTTCTTTAAGCATTTTTCATGATCAGATCATAGGTTTGGTTACTATTAAAGGTGTTGGAAATTTCAATATAGTCAGACTTGATAATAGCGATGTGGATTATGTGATATATAATGATCTGAAATTTAAAGGAGAAAGGTCGTTTGAATGTCATACTCCTGATGAAGATATA
>JALVEG010000029.1 GCA_027031145.1 Saprospiraceae bacterium
AGATCAAATTGCAAAAGAACATTTGATATTGATGTAAAATCCATATAATCAGTAATAAGTTTTCCATCAGCATGACCACTTTGTCCTGCTCCGTCATCATTTGTTCCTACAAATTTAGTATCATTGCCGGTAAAAGGAAAATATTCACTACCCAAAGTTGAAGTAGTACCAACTTTCCAGCCTCCATCAACAGTCCAACCATCAGGTAGTCCTGATTCAAAATCAACCGTTGCCTGAGAGTTCAATGAAAGGAAAGTGAAAAATAAAAAAATGAAAAAATAAAATGTTTTCATAGTTACAGTTTTAAAATAGTTAATTAATAATACAAATTCGTTGCATAAATCTATACAATATAACTCAAACGTAATTCAAAGTGAAATTGTAGATTTAAAAAGCCACAAAAAAAATACTTTTTTTTTAATATTTATAATAATAGACGGATTTTTAAAGCATTAAGATAAAAAAAACATTTCCAGTTCTATTTATTCCCGATTCTCCATTGGCAATATCTTATTAATATGTTGCAAAAAATCAAATAAAATGATTGGTATAATGCTAAAAAATCTCATTTGTTGATTGAAATAGTGATTCTTTATCAACAAAAGAAGTTGAGATATGCCAAAAAAAAGTTGATTTTTTTAGTCAAATGGATCCTACCCTGATAAATGTACCGGAATAATTAAAAAAATAAATTAACTTTGTAAAAAGAAAACTCATATTATGATTTTAAGTTTATTGCTCCAAATGCAGGATTCAATGGTTGTTGATACTACTGCTTTAAGTTATCGTATCGCTTATACAGTTACAAGTTGGCTACCCTTTATCGTTATAGTTGTAATCGTTTTTGCAATTATCAGAAAAAGATATAAGATCAATGAAAAATAATTTTTCCTTAATCTTAACTATTTTGTGAAACTTATTTTACTTTTGCATCCCGAAAATAAAAATATTAATTATGAAATTAGATAAATATATAGCCATAAGTGGTTTTTCAGGATTGCATGAACTTATAAATACCAGAAATAACGGTTTGATCGTAAAAGACCCTGATACTGGTAAATCAAGATTTGTCTCTACGAGAAAACATCAATTCACACCACTTGCCACTGTTGCTATTTATACTTATGACGATGCAACTGAATTAAAGGTCATTTTTAAAAAAATGCATGATTTGTCATCTGAATTACCCGTAATTGATCCTAAAAAAAGCGGTGATGAAATAAAAGAATACTTCGAAAAGATCCTGCCGGATTTTGATAAGGAAAGAGTCCATGTAAGCGACATAAAAAAAGTTATCAAATGGTACAATTTCTTAAATGACAGAAATCTGCTGGACTTTTCAAGCGACGAAGAGGAATAAGTTAATTTGAAAGTATACTAAAGCGTACTTTTTCTCCTCATTTCTCACCCAATCCCTACCCCAACCCAAGTAAAACACTTCGTTTATTTCACGGGGCAAGCTCGCCCTCTCCTTTTCACAAAATTTCTCCCTGTTTATAACTTATCCCAAAAAGGAGAGGAACTACTGCGGGGGATGAGGTTAGAACGGAAAAGCAACAGGTTTACCCTGTGAAATCTAAAAATATTTCATCAGGGGGGTAGTTGTGCAAAAAACTTCAAAACATCATAACATCAAATCAATGTTTTCTGTCAAATAAATTTGACAGTCCAAATCATCACTTTTTAAATACACCGAAATTAAAACATGCAAACTGAAACATGCAAACTGAAACATGAAACTTACAACCTGCAACCCCCTCACTTCAACTTCACAAATGTGATCCCGTCTCCTCCCTGATCCAAAGGCGGATGCCACAATTCTTCCACCACATCATAATCGGAAGCTATCTGTTTAACGGTATTTCTTAAAACACCGTTTCCTTTACCATGCAATACTTTCAGCAAAGTAGCATTAGCCAATAATGCATTATCAAAAAACTCCTGCAATGAATCCATCGCTTCAGACTTTGTATAACCTCTGATATCGATCGTAGTATCAAATTTACCTTTTGTAGTACTTATGTTTGTTTTGATGCCGGCAAACGGGTTAAGAGTAATCGGTTTTTTTGAAGGTTTAAGGTCTGACAAAGGTACTGTTATCTTCATATTTCCGGTTTCAACTTCAGCTTTCTTCTTTGATATTTTAAGTATTTTTCCAAAAATATCTCCCGTTTTGAGTTTGACAAAATCCCCTTCCTTAAGATCTTTCCACTCTTTTTTGGTAGATTCCACTACTTCTTCATTTAATTTTGCCGCTTCATCCAATACCTTCTTTTTCTTCTCTTCTACCTGCTGCAGAAGTTTTTTTGCTTCTTCCAGTTTTTGATTTTCCCTTATTTCTTTTATCAGTTTTTGTATTTCTTTGCCCTGTTTATTGAGTTCTATCAGCGAAAATTCTTTTTTCTCTATCCTGAATTTCTTTTTCTTAAAATCCAGATCTTTATACACATTTTCATATTTCAGGGTCAATTTATCAAGTTTTCGTTCTTTTTCTCTGAGTTCGATCAGTTTATCCTGAAGTTCAGCTTTGTCTGCCTGCAATTCGACAAGCAGTTCCTCTATCTTTTTGATATTCTTACCCGCTTTGAATTTTGCATAATTCAATACTTTCTTGTTCAACCCGATATTTTGAGCTATTTCAAAAGCGAATGAACTTCCGGGTTTCCCAACATCAAGTTTATATGTCGGGATCAGTTTTTCTTTATCAAAATGCATCGCAGCATTGACTATCCCCCTGGTTTTGAATGCGAATATCTTGATATTGGTATAATGAGTAGTGATGACCGCCCACGCTTTAAGTCTGTGCAATTCTTTCAGTATAGCCTCCGCAATAGCACCTCCGATCTTTGGATCCGTACCCGAACCGAATTCATCTATCAATACAAGAGACTTGTCATCTGCATTTTCCAAAAATGCTTTCATATTGTTCAGCCTGGAACTGTATGTACTGAGGTCATCTTCCAGTGACTGCTGATCACCAATATCTGCAAATATTTTTTCAAATATTCCCATTTTAGTATTTTCATCCGCAGGGATCAAAAAACCTGATTGAGTCATCAATTGCAACAACCCCACTGCTTTCAAAGTTATTGATTTTCCTCCTGCATTAGGTCCGCTGATAACCAATATCCTGTTCCCTTTAGACAATTGCAGATCAAAAGGAACAGTTCTTAGCTCTTTTTCATTGTTTTTTATTAACAATAACGGATGGTATGCCTTCTTAAAATGAAACAAAGGTCTGGGATATAAAAAAGGTTTCGCTGCATGCATTATGATAGCAAGTCTTGCTTTGGCGGAGATAATATCAAATTCCAATAGCAAATTCAGATTTTCCCGCAAATTCTCGATATAAGGCCTCAATTCATCACTGAGTCTCCTGAGTATTTTATATATTTCTTTCTTGTATTCCAATTCAAAATCAAAAAGGTCATTATTCAGTTCTATGATCCTTTCCGGTTCGATATATACCGTTCGCCCTGTTGCCGATTCATCATGGATAATCCCCCTGATCTTTCTCTTATTTTCAACAGGTAGTGTCAGCACCCGCCTCCCGTTCCTGTAGGTTTCCACCGTATCGCTAAGCATTCCCCTGTTCTTATACTCGGATACTATACTGTCAAATACCCTGTTTATTTCCAGTTGTTTAGATCTGATTGACCTCGTGATCTTAATAAGCATTGGAGACGCTGTCGGCTTTATTTCTCCATCCTGATCCAGCACCTCATTTATCATATCTATTATCTCTACCGGAATTTCGATTTCATTGGACAATTGCCCCAAGGCAGGATAAAGCTCCTTTCTGCTATCCGTAAAATAATATTTTATATGCCTTACACCTTGCAATACCGCATTTATATGCTGTAGCGCTTCTATACTCAGCACAAATCCCTCTGTCTTTAGATTTTCCAGATATTCACGTATATCCTCAAAATTATTGATGATCAAAGGAGACGTACTTTCAAGGGATTTCTTCATTTCTTCCACCTGAAACAACTTCTTTTCCAGTTCATCAATATCAGTATAAAAATCAATGGAATCAAAATACACTTTCGTCAGCTCACTTGTACAAAATGACTGCGCCAAATGCAAGATCTTATCAAATTCCAATGTTTTCAATATGTTAGGATCAGTTATCCTCATCTGTTAATTTTATTTTTATTCTTTAGGGCGATTCTCCATAGAGATTTCAACCCGCAACTGCCAATGCAAAATCTCTATTCCGACCGGGCTATTCGTGGGTTCCGTCCCGACTATCGTCAGGGACAGCCTCCTAACGTCGGCTCCACTACTATCCCTATCGCAATCGCCGAAGCCAAAGGCGAAGGCGATTCGCAATCCTCCTATAATTTAGGTCATCGAGTGCCTCTGGCGAAGCCGAGGTGTACCGAGATGACCTGATAAGCGAGTGTCTCTGACCTCGCTTTCCCGTCAAATTCCACCCCCTTTTTCCCCCGCCAGCGGGGGATTAATACACCCTTCATAAATACGACAACATCAAACAAGAAACAAGGGTAAATAACAATACCCTGATAAGCGAGTGTCTCTGACCTCGCTTTCCAACAATTATATAATTAAACGCATCCCTTACTTATCCTTTTCCTGATTTTTAAATACCTGCTTTTTGATAGTGATTTCTTTGGGCCCTTTAATGATTTTGAATTCGGTTCTTCGGTTGAATCTGTGTTCTTCTTCCGAACATTTTACTCCATCAACACATTTGTTCAGTATTTGTGATTCGCCATAACCTTTGGCTATTATCCTTTTTGCATCGATCCCGTTATCCACCAGCCAGTTTTTAGCTGATTCGGCTCTTTTCTGAGAAAGTTTGATATTATATTTTTTCGTACCTCTGCTGTCTGTATGAGATGAAAGTTCGATTTCCATTTCAGGATATTCATTCATTAGATCCAGCAGTTTTTCCAGATCCTTCTCCGCATCAGGCAATATTTTATAATCATCATAATCATAATAAATATTTCCCAATCTTATAGGTTGATTGATAGTGATGATCTCAACTTCAGGTTTTGCTTTTTTCAAAGTAACTTTTTTCTCTATTGTATAATCATCAAAAATACCGGCTGTATTGAATTTAACAATTCCGGGAGCATAACCGTCTTTGGAAACAACAAATCTATAAGGTTTGTCACTGTCCAACAGGAATGTAAATTCATTGCCACTGAAATTGGATTTTGATTCCGGATCATTGGGTTTCACCTTTGACAGATCAAATAATTTCACTTTAGCATCATTCAGTTTTCCTTCTTCATCAAAAACGCTTACAAGCAATTTGATAACCAAATCCCTGGCTGATATTTTAAATGCATGATTGCAACAAGTCTCACTCTGCATTTTCTTTTTGCTCTTGTATGGTCTGTTTGAAAGCAAAAAACCACTTCTTCCATCGGAAGTTATACTCATACCAAGATCATCTACGCTGCTATTGAACCCTTTTCCCGCATTTTCAGGTTCACTCCATTCCTTACCATCCCATTTAGAATAGTAGATATCAAACCCTCCCAATCCTGGCAATCCATTGGTACTGTAATACAATTTGCCATCTACATAATAAGGAGTGATCTCATCATCGATAGTATTTATTTTTTCTCCCACATTTACCGGAATATCCATAGTCCCGTCACTATTGATAAGAGAATAATAAATATCGAATCCTCCTGTTCCTCCATCCATATCCGAAACAAAAAACAATGCTTCCTGTCCCAAAATCTCTCCTACTGCAGGCATTTTACTAATAAAATCACCATTAACAGCTGTTACTTCTTCCGGAGCTCCCCATTCACCACCTTTATCAACTGT
>JALVEG010000030.1 GCA_027031145.1 Saprospiraceae bacterium
CCTTATTAAAATATTTTTTAGCAACATTTTGGATATCCTCTTTGGTTACTTTCATAAATCTTTCCAGTTCAGTATTTATCAAATTTGTATCTCCGTAATACATTTTATAATTTGCCAAATTCTCTGCAATGCTAACCATCTTAACACTATTATCTACGAATTCCGATTCAATCATATTTCTCAATTTCTGAAATTCCTTATCACTTATGGGTTCGTTTTTCACCTTTTCAATCTCTTCATCCATCGCTTTTTCCACTTCTCCGGGATCTTTACCCATATTGGCTATTGCAAACATAAGATGAACACCCGGATCTTCCAGAGGATAAGGAAAACTTGCAACATAGAGCGCTAACTGCTTGTCATCCACCAAAGACTTATTCATACGTGAACTATTGCCACCTGCCAATAATTGAGCAAACATATATGCAGCATAGTAATCTTTGGTTCCCATAGCCGGAATTCTATATGTTTCTATTATTGCAGGCAACTGAATATTATCATAAATTGTATCCCTTACTTCCCCTCCCAATGGAGGTTCCACAATATTTGGTCTGTATATCTCTTTAGTTCCTTTTGGAATCGGAGAAAAATATTTAGTGATCATTTTCATTGTCTCCGTAACATTTATATCTCCCGCAATGGACAAAATAGCATTGTTTGGCACATAAAATGTATGATAAAAATCTTTATAATCCTGTTCTGTTGCAGCATTCAAATCATCCATTGATCCTATCACGGGCCATTTGTATGGATGAACCTTATATGCATGACCAAAAGCTTCTTTCCAGATACTTCCATAAGGTCTGTTGTCAATACGTTGGCGTTTTTCCTCTTTCACAACTTCTCTTTGTGTTTCTATACCTACCGAATCGACTTTAGCATGTAGCATCCTTTCGGATTCAAGCCACAATGCCAGTTCAATATTATTGGAAGGTAATACTTCAAAATAAAAAGTTCTGTCCTGAGTAGTATTGGCATTATTCATACCTCCGACATTTTGCAGATACCTGTCATACTCGCCTCTTTTTACATATTTACTTCCTTCAAACATTAAATGTTCAAAAAAATGAGCAAAACCCGTTCTGTCCGGTTTTTCATTTTTTGATCCTACATGGTACATTACCGAAACGGCAACTATCGGAGTAGTATGATCTTCATGAAGTATTACATGCAAACCGTTAGATAAGTCATACTCTACAAAATTGATTTTTTTTGTTTGTGCATTAATATTTCCTATAATAAGTAAAGAAAACAATGCAAATAAAAATTTTTTCATAAACAATTTAATTTATTTGTTAATTAATAATTATTGTTAAAAAATGGTATTTGTTAAAATCATGCAAAAATAAATTATTTTTTCAATCATAAATAATTAATCCTTATTATTTTCTAATCGCCACCACAGGATCCAGTTTTGAAGCATTGTATGCAGGGATTATTCCCGCTATTATTCCAACTCCTATACTCCACAAAACACCATACAAAATATTACCTATAGAAAGGAACATGACAAAATCAACATAATTATTGATAATTGTGATTACTAAAAATACCAGTACTAAGCCGATAACACCACCAATCAAACTAAGAATAACCGCTTCAAGAAGAAATTCCAATAAAATAATCATTCTTCTCGCACCGACTGCCTTTTTTATTCCGATAATTTTAGTTCTTTCTTTTACGGAAACAAACATTATATTTGCAATGCTGACCATACCTACAATCAATGCAAAAATACCGATAAAAAAACCTGCAATATTAATCGAACCAAAAACCTGATCCAATATTTTTGTAAATAATGAAGATTCATTAATTGCAAAATTATTTGATTCTACAGGTTTAAGCCCTCTAACTTTTCTCATAGCAACAATAACTTCATCTTCTGTCTTTGAAAGATCATTTTCATCCATTGCCTGAACGCTCAACATCCTGCCTGTTCTAAATTTATCTTTGACATTGATATATTTTCTGGCAGTATTATAATTTATCATTATTGCATCATCAAAAGGCATCACATTGACTATATTATCCCCTTCTTTAGCCAACACTCCGATAATTTTAAATTTTTGTCCGAAAATTTTAACATCTTTACCAATCGGATTTATTCCCTGAAATAATTCCTGAGCTATATTGTACCCGAGTATCACTTTATTTTTGCCGGTAATGTATTCATTTCTTGTAAAATAACGTCCATCATCAAAATCCAGTTTCATCATATCACCAAATTTCCACGTAGGACAAAGAATATATGCTCCTTCAACACTTGAAGATCTGTATTTCAACGTTTTTCCACCTACAAAAACAGTGAAAGAAACATTTTTTGCCGATTTAACGTTTTCATTAATAGCTTTAAAATCTTTATAACTGATTTCGGGTCTTCTTTTATACTTCCAATAATTTTTTCGCGGATCTTCATTCCATGGCATTTTATCTATATAAATAATATCGGTACCCAGTTTTGCAAAACTTGTTTTTATGTTATATTCCAGTGAATCAACAGCTGTTTTTACAACGACTATGCTGAAAATGCCGATTGAGATACCAAGAAGGGACAAAAAGGTACGAAGCTTATTATTCACCAACTGATTTTTGGCCTGAATCAAAGTTTCATATACTATTTTTAAATATATTTTCATATAATATGATAAAAATTAAAAAAATACTCAAAATCAAGAACCAAATTAGCTGAAAAGCAGTTATAAAAAAAGAAGTTTAGATGAACTTAATAAAATAATCTGCAAAAACCTTATATATTTCAATAATCATTATGAAAAATTGATAATAATAGTATTTTTGCAAAAATTTAAAAAAACACATATATGAAATCAAAACTATCAAAGTTTAATTTTGATTTACCAAGGGAATTGATAGCTCAATATCCAACAGAGGAAAGAGATGAATCAAGATTGATGATCGTGCACAAAGACAGTGGAAAAATTGAACATAAATTATTTAAAGACATTATCGATTATGTAGAAGAAGGTGATTCTTTTGTAATTAACAACACCAAAGTATTTCCTGCAAGACTTTATGGAAATAAAGAAAAAACAGGTGCTAAAATTGAAGTTTTTCTGTTAAGAGAATTAAACTCCAGATTGAGATTATGGGATGTTCTGGTTGATCCTGCAAGAAAAATACGAGTTGGCAATAAGTTGTATTTTGAAAAAGAAGGAGAATCTGAAATGTTGGTTGCTGAAGTTTTGGACAATACTACTTCAAGAGGAAGAACGATCAGGTTTATGTTTGATGGTTCTGATGAGGAATTTCATAAAACATTGAGAAGATTAGGAAATACTCCGTTACCAAAATACATCGGAAGAGCAGAAGAGAATTTTGATAAAGAAAGATATCAAACTATTTTTGCAAAAAACGATGGAGCTATTGCTGCTCCCACTGCCGGTTTACATTTTACAAAAAACCTGATGAAAAAGCTTGAACTGAAAGGAGCTGATTTTATGGAATTGACTTTGCATATAGGAATTGGTACATTCAGATCCATTGAAGTTGAAGACTTATCAAAGCACAAAATGGATGCTGAATATTTTAGTATCCCACAGGAAACAGCAGATGTCATAAACAAAACCAAGCAAAACAACAAAAAGGTTTTTACGGTTGGAACGACATCTACAAGAGCTGTTGAATCATCGGTTACAGCAACAGGAATGTTGAGAGCTTCCGAAGGATGGACAAATTTATTTATATATCCACCTTATGACTTTCAAATTTCCGATGCATTAATCACTAATTTTCATCTGCCTAAATCAAGTCTTTTAATCATGATAAGTGCATTTGCTGATACGGATCTGATTTTGGATGCATACAACATTGCCGTAAAGGAAAAATACAGATTCTTTTCTTACGGAGATGCAATGTTAATAATTTAAAAATTGGTATCTACTCAGGCAGGGTGATTTTGAAATGAATCAACCTGATCAGATACAGAAAATTATTTTATTTTTTTTAAACTTTTTTGCAATTTTTTGCATTATTAATAAATAATTGGTTTCATTAATTAATAAAACAAAAATAAACATATGTATTGGACATTAGAATTAGCTCACCATCTTGAAGACGCACCATGGCCTGCTACCAGGGATGAATTAATAGATTATGCTATTAGATCAGGATTACCGATTGAAGTAATTGAAAACCTGCAGGAAATGGAAGATGAAGGAGAAATATATGAGAATATTGAAGATATTTGGCCTGATTATCCTCGAAAAGATGACTTTCTGTTCAATGAGGATGAATATTAATTCAATATTTCAAAAGATTTGATAACATATAAAAAGTCTTGTGATTTTATTTTACAAGGCTTTTTTTTATTTTTGCAAAATGAACAATAAAAAGTTAATAATAGCTATTGACGGATACTCTTCTTCAGGAAAATCTACAATAGCTAAATCTCTGGCAAAAAAGCTCAAATATATTTATGTTGACAGTGGTGCTATGTACAGAGCTGTCACATATAAACTTCTGAAAAATAATATAGATTTCAAAAATATTGATAAAATCAAGGAAATACTTAAGAGCACAACAATTGATTTTATTATTCAAAATGGTGAAAATATAATATTTTTGGATAACGAATGTGTTGAAGACAAAATAAGAAGCTTATATATTTCTTCTCATGTCAGTGAAGTATCTGCAATCCCGGAAGTCAGAGAGTTTTTGGTAAAAATACAGAGAAAACTTGGCGAAAAAGGGGGAATAGTTATGGACGGAAGAGATATTGGAACAGTTGTTTATCCAAATGCAGATCTGAAATTTTTCATTGATGCAGATATCAACATCAGAGCCAAAAGAAGGCATTTGGAAATGGAAGCGAAAACAGGTGAAAAAATTAACTTAGAGGATGTAAAAAACAATTTGGTCAAAAGGGATAAAATAGATTCATCCAGAAAACACAGTCCTTTAAAATTAGCTGATGATGCGATTGTTATCAATACGGATAATATGACAAAAGAAGAACAATTACAATATATTTTTGATATAGTCAAAAAAAAAGAAGATGAACTCAATTCATCTTCTTAAAATATTTTTTATCGGTTAATCCCATACGATACAAACAAGCAAAAGAGATAAATCACCCTTGCAATATTAATCTTCTACTGTTTTACAGCAATACATCCTACAAATTAACTCCTTAAAGGAATCAATTTATGAAACTACTACTCTACCAGGACATATCTTCTTCTGACTGGGAATCATCTTTCTTTTCTTCTTTAGATTCTTCCTCATTATTTTCTTGTTGTTTCAGTTCTTCTGCTCTTTTTCTCTCCCACTCTTCCTGTCTGCGTTGATATTCATCAAAATCATATTCAGGCATCAATTCTGTTTTTACATAATTGATAGTTTCTTCCATCCCTTTCAGGAACCTGTTAAAATCTTCTTTATATAAAAAGATCTTATGCCTTTCATATCCTTCACCATCAAATTTTCTGGTGCTTTCAGTTAATGTAATGAAGAAATCTCCACCTTTAGTTTCTCTTACATCAAAAAAATATGTTCTTCTCTTTCCGGCTCTGATCTTTGATGAATATACCGGTTCAAATTTCATTTTTCCTCCGTTTTCCACAGTTTCTAATTTTGTTTAGTAAAATAAATCACGACACAAAAGTAAAACTAATATTTTAAAATAAAAACAATCTAAAAAATTATTTCAATTTATAAAATGTTAAAATTCCTTATAAATACTAAATCTAAATACTAAAAAAGGATAAAAACATATTATTGAAGTGTCTTGCAGCTAATACTTTCAACTAACCGCTTCCTGTTTTTTGCT
>JALVEG010000031.1 GCA_027031145.1 Saprospiraceae bacterium
ATCTTCCGATACAAAATCGTATTCAGCATCTTTGTTTTTTATAATATCGTTCATTATCTTATCCAATTCCTCTACTTTGGGAAAAGCAAAAAATACAGGTTCGATATTGGCATTATTCACACGGATATTGATCATCCTGTCTTGCTCTTTATCCGGACGGGTCAGTTCGTGCTTTTTGATTATTCCGTTTAAATAATCATCAACAGAAGCACCGGCAACTATACCATACTGAGTTCTGCCATCCATTGTCTGCCCATAGATATAGTAATATTCTTCAGGGTCTTGTCTCAAAATCCCTTCTTTTCTGAATCTGTCAAAATTTTCCCTTGATTTTTGATAAACGGCTTCACTATGTTCATCAATACCCGGTTCGAAATCTATTTCCGCTCTTGTAATATGCAAAAGAGAATAAGGATTGCCTTCTGCCATTTGCCTTGCTTCATCCGAATTCATCACATCATAAGGTAAACTTGCTACTTTTTCCACAAGATTTTTAGGAGGACGTATTCCTTTAAAAGGTTTTATTTTTGCCATGGTTTGAATGTTTTTTGTTTAATAATATATAGTTTTAAGTTTTGAATTCATTAGGCACAAAAATAATACAAATATTGGATAAAAGGATTCTTTTTCTTAAATCTTTGTATCTTTAAATTTTTTAAAAAAGAAGAAGAAAACATGCAAGAAATTATAAATTATAAATATGATTCTTTTTCAAAATTAGTTACACAAAAGCACCAATCTCTTTTATTTCTTGCTAATTATAGTGAAATTGAAGAATCGGAATCTCCAGTTTTATTTCGGGGTACTTTAGAAAACGCATTTATCATAGCAAAATGTTTAATTGCTTTATTCAATATAGTCAAATCCAATTTTAACCTTAGTCCTATACAATTAGATTTGTTAAAAGACCCTATCATTACAGTAGGAAATAATAAAATCAGATTTGAAGGATTTTCTCATTGTGCAAGCATCTATGCAAGAGTAGATATTTTTGAACGGAAACAAAATCAAGGATTCATAAAAAATGGTTCAACAAATGTAAATTTTAATCAAGATTTAGTTTCTGCATTAGGAGGAATAAGCAGAAATGATAAAATTAAATTGGAAGTTGGAAGAAAACAAATTGAAGTAACAGATAAAAATAAGACCATTATTGAACGAAAAGTTCCCCTGCCTATAAAATGGATCAAAGGACTGATAAATATACAACAATACATGTCTCAATCGGATTTGTATTTTACATTAGACAGAATTCAAGCATTGAAATTGTTTAGAAGTATTCCCGCAAGTAGTATAAATAGCGATTATTACTTGATTAAAAGAGGAAATAAGTTTGTTTTTTCTCCTATAAAAGCGGAAAATAGTATTGTGATTGGAGGAGTTAACCGGTTGAAATTAATAGAACCTCTTTTACCATATATTGATAAACTTAAAATATTTGCAAAAAATGATATGCAATCAGTAACTTGTCAATTATATTTTGAAAACACAATTTTTTCCTTTTCTCTTTCGAGAAATACCTGGAGAGGCTTTTCCGGCGAAGGTGCAGTTCTGGATTCATTATTGGAAGAATTGCCAAATGAATTAATTAATAAAATGAATAATTTTAGTTATGTCAATCAAGAGTTTAATTCTACCTGGTTGGCGATAGATAAAAATGAATCATTTGATAAAATTGACAATATTATTGGTAAATTAGCTGCAATAGGTTTGTTGGGATTTGATTTGGAATACAATCATTATTTTTATAGAAAATTGCCATTTAAAATAAATAGAATTCTTTCGTTAAACCCCAGACTTAAAGGCGTTGAACGATTAATAGAAGAAAAAAAAGTTCATATTATTTCAAATATTGATAATAAAATTGAAGCAAAAGTAGAGGGAAGCGGTGTAACCCATTATATAGTTTTAAATGATTCAAATGAAAAATGTACTTGTGTTTGGCATAGTCAGACTCATGGAGAAAGAGGACCTTGCAAACATATTTTAGCTGTGAAGAAAATAACGAATTTCAAAAAATGAATAAAATAAAGGAATTTGAAAAATTAATCATTGAGGAAAAAGATATCATTCCGTTTTTAAAAAAATTGACATCAGATGATAAAAAGTCTTTGGTTAAAACTATTATTAAATTAAGAAGAAAATATTCAAAGATAATTGAGTATAAACCGGATCATTATAAGGATTTTGGAACCCAAACACAAAATGATAATTTGGAAATTGCAGGTTTTGTATGTTTGAATTATAAAGATTTCAAATCGACATTTTGGCGTATTGATCGTATCATTTTTGAAAAAAAAAATATTAGAGTGGCATCGTCCAAAATGGATAAATGATTTTATAAATAATGAGGGTGTTATTTTGAGTTATTTTGAATTACTTCGCTATTCAAAAAAAGGTTTCTTGTCTCCATCACAGGAATTGTATGCAAATAAACTCCAAGATACAGTTTATGAATACTCAAAATCAAACGGAAGTAAAATTGATATTATTCAATTTCTCAAAAGTGATGAAATAATATTGAAAGAACATTTTTGGTATTTATTTCAGTATGAAACGGAAATACATTTTAGCGAAGGATATGGTTTACATCGAGGAAGAATAAAAAAAGAGGAAAATTGGTATTTTACAATTCAGACTCTTCTCCAAAATGGAAATTTAAATAGAAAAAGAGTATTAAAAGAAGCTTTTCTTACAGCAACACGTAATTTTAATAAATCATTAACCGGTTGGTTTTTTAATCTTGTTTTATTTTTAAAACCAACAAATGATGAACTAATAGATTTGCAAGAATATATTTTTTTAGCTTTAAACACCAATCATTCAAAACCAATTAATACGTCCCTTAGATTTATAAAAAGCATTTGCTTAAACAAGCAATTTGAAACAAATAAATTTATTGAAATATCCGGATTATTACTAAGTTCAAAATATAAATCAATTGTAAAAAATACATTGATTATTCTTGATAAAATAGCTAAAAACAACTCAAGTCTTCATCATGATATATCTGTTTTAGCGGCAATTGCACTAATGTCTTCAGATGTAGAAATTCAATTAAAAACAATAAAATTAATTGGAAAATATGGTGATCCGAATTCACAAATGTTATTAGAAAAATTAAATGAATATGGCAATGATTTGTATAGCATAGCTAAGAGTGAATTGGAAAAAATGAATTTCCATTTATCTAAAGATGTCAATTTAATAAATAATTATAATACAAATACCCACAAAATTTGTTTAAAAAACAGTATTTCGTCTCTGCATACATTTGAAGAATTGGTTTTCTTCTATAGTCAAGCTTTTGAAAACAATGAGATTTATCATTTTGATCTATTTGTTGCTTACTTTCCAGAGTTAAATCGAGAAATTAATGAAGAAAACATATTTAAATTGGAACCGGCGTTTCAAAGAGCATGTAAAGTCTTGGGCAAAGATTTAAGCAATGGAAAAATCGGATATATTGAAAAAATAATGGCTATATTTTTTATAAATTATTTTTCTGTTTTAATCTCCAAATTTCCCAAAGAAACCTTATCCATTAAGAAAATATACGTAAAGCATTTTGGAGAAAACATGTTATCTGATGAAAAAGATATTAACCGGTATAGTAAAATTGATGTTTTTAGCTTAATACCAAAAGGTACTATTTATGATCATTATATATATTTACTTGAAAGGATTAATAATATGTTAGAAAAAAGTGTTTATGAACCTGTTCTTTCAACACTAACTCACTCCCCGTGCTTGATTAGCGAAGATATTTTAATAGAAAAAATAAGCAGATATAGCTATTCTTCAATAAATAAATTCGATTTTCAAATAGCAATCTCCAGGTTAGTTATCGATAAAAATGAAGATATTTTATTATCCATTAATGAAAAATTAACAGGAGAAATAAAAGAGATATTTTTATACTTGTATGATGAAAAATCCATAGAAGAAATTTCTATTAAAACACCTGATTTATGGCTTCCTGTGTTATTTCGCAAAAAAGAGAATTTATCCAAAGAGAATTTAAATATTTTAAATAAAAAATATAATCTTTATCTTAGTCCATACTCTAGTATTCAAATAAATGATGAAAAAAGATTCATAACACTTTGTCCCTTTAACCCTGAAATATTACTAAAAAAATATATTGAGATCAATTTTAAATATTTCGATTATTCTGATGTTTGGAACACGAAAAATATTATTAATACATTGTCGATTTTATATGAATTGTGGGACGATTACGATGAGCCGGCATATTTATATCTTGCTCATTCTTTTTTACACGTTGATAAAACAATAAGAAATCTTGCTGTTGAAATTTGGATTAGATATACGGGTATTGGAAAAATATCCAATAAGCTATTAAGTAATACACTTATTAAAGTAATAGAAAATAAAAATGTAACTGTAAAAAGATTAACAGATTCAATTGTTTCACAGATGCTGAACATTTCTAAAAATCATAATTCAAATTTAGAAATCCTAGTAAAGAATTTCATTTTACAAATGGATGATAAACCCGTTAAAGGAATGAATAAATTATTACAAATCTATAAAGAATTATTAGATTTGAATAAATCTTATATTCCTTTTAAAGTTTTTGAAAAACTTGATAAATGGGAAAAAATAAAATCATTGAATAAAACTGTTGCAAGTTTGAAAAAGTATAGAGCAAATGAATCGGGTTAAGCTTAATTAAAATTAATATATAGATTTCACTAAAAAAATTCCAAACTATCACCTCATCTTATACCTGTCCCCTGTCTCTTCAATGATCTTCCTATAAGTTTTTTCTCCATATCCGGGTTGATCGGGATATGCCGGAATGTTTTTTCCGTTTCCATTATCGATAAATTGTCGTCCTTTGGTCTTCTTGATATTACCATCCATAAACTTCACAAAAAGAAAACGGTAAAATTTCTTCCAGTATTGAACAATATTATCCGCCTGATTAACCGAATAGTCCGTAATATATTCCAATCCCAGATCTTTGTTCATATTATACAGTTTGGTTGCTGCTTCGGAAATAGGTCCAATTGATTTTATAAATTTATCCTCAAGCTTTGACTGCTCTTCTTTGACAATCGGTCCTATGGTATTGTATCTGGTATAAGCTAAGTTGGAAACCTGATTGAAAACCCAGAATGCAGCATCTTCTTCAAATTGCATCATATTACCAAAGCCTTGTTTATAAGATATTGGAACGTCCCTTATGCCGCAAAAAATAGGATTGTAAATGGTAAAATATGCATCATCAACTCCAAACCACAAGATTCCTCCAACCGGATCGGGATACTGATTTCTCCCTTGGGCGATAAATGTAAAACCTGTTTGTTGGGTAGAAGTAGATCTTTCATTAAAATAAGTCTGTCCGTCAACTTTCCATGTCAATCCTCTCCATCTGTATGGCAAACCGAAAGGACCGGCACCGATATCTTCCCTGAAATCCATTTTCGTTCCTTCAAAATGATCTCCCATAAATGATATCATATCCTTTAGACTTACTTTTCTGTCCGGTTTGATAAACAAAGGTATTCTGTTTTTCAGATCAAATCCCATTGCGTAGTTTTCGTATTTGTCCATATCATTATTTACCTGACGAAACATTGACCAAACCCTGGATTCACAAAATCTTGCTCCTCCGAAATCAACAGGTGCATAAACATCAGAAAAACTGAATTCTTCGTCTTTTCCCGTATAAAACCCGTGTTTTTTGGCAAATGAAATTACATCGGCAGCATAAATTGTATTTACTTTTGGGTCATATATTTT
>JALVEG010000032.1 GCA_027031145.1 Saprospiraceae bacterium
TGGCAATTATATGAAACTCATGAAAGTAAGATCGAATGGGGTACAGACGAAACTTATAGCACAGGTAATCAAACCACAACTGAATACGGAAGTGATCACCAACACAAATATACTATCACCAACCTGGCAAATTCGACAGATTATTATTACAGGGTAAGCTCCAATTTTGATACTATAACAGGTAATTTTGTATCAGGTCCTCCTGAAGATGTATCTGAAATAACATTTATAGCCTATGGTGATACAAGAACAAACCCTGACAAACATGACTTGGTCGCTCAACAAATTTTAAACACTTATTCAAGTGATCCCGATGCACAGACCATTCTCTTATTATCAGGGGACTTGGTCAGTAACGGAAATAATGAAGGAGATTGGGATGATCAGTTTTTTGACCCGCAATATACAAATATGCAGGAATTATTTAGATCTGCCCCACTTATGTCGGCACTGGGCAATCATGAAGGATCAGGGGTATTATTTGGAAAATATTTCCCATATCCATTTTACGAATCAGGAGATTATTATTGGTCATTTGATTATGGACCTGCTCATATTACCATAGTAGATCAATACTCCGACTATAGCCCGGGAAGCACACAATATCAATGGCTTGAAAATGATTTGGCAAGTACTACTAAAAAATGGAAAATACTTATGTTTCACGAACCGGGGTGGTCTGCAGGGGGACATTCAAATAACACCGATGTTCAAAACTATATTCAACCTCTTTGCGAGCAATATGATGTCCAGTTTGTGATAAATGGACATAATCACTATTATTCCAGAGCGGTGGTCGAAAGAGTAAATCATATAACATCAGGAGGCGGGGGTGCACCTCTTTACACTCCGGATCCTTCATATCCAAACATTGTTACAGTTAGTGAATCAAACCATTTCACCAAATTAAAAATAAGTGGAGACACCCTCTTTTTCACAGTGATAAAATCTGATGGCAGTATTATTGAGCAATTGACATATAATCGTATCTATGTTTGGAACGGGTCGGTTGATTCCGACTGGAATAATGGAGATAACTGGGAAATGGGAGTTGTACCCAAAGCTGTTTCAGATGTACTTATACCATCAGGATTGACCAATTACCCTGAAATTGACGGGACTTATGAGTGCAATAAAATAGAATCTCAAACAGGAGCTACTTTAAAAATACTTGGTTCCGGGCAGTTGAACATTCACTAACTGAAGCTAAGCATAAAGAATGATTGAATTCAAGGTATTTTTCTAAATTTTATGTATTTGTTCATCCATGGTTTGAAGTTTTAATTAAACTCATTTTTCAAAACTACATTTTATTCAAAATAATCTTATAGATTTGTGTTTCATATAAAAATCGATAATGGATTTCAGAGGAGATAAACGATACAATAATTATACAACTTATATAAAAAAAACATTCGGTAACCGGGTTCAAAAAATATCTATAAATACCGGATTTTTATGCCCTAACAGAGATGGCACAAAGGGTGTTGGCGGTTGTACTTACTGCAATATAAGTACTTTCAGCCCGAGTTATTGCCGTCCAAAAAAAAGTATCATCCAACAAATCGATGAAGGCATATCTTTTTTTTCCACCAAGTATAAAGCTCAAAAATATCTTGCTTATTTCCAGGCATACACCAATACTTATGCAGAAATAGAACTTGTAAAAGAACTATATACTCAGGCGGTAAGTCACCCTGATGTTATCGGACTGGTAATAGGTACCAGACCCGACTGCATCAGTGAAGAATTATTGGATTATTTAGAAGAAACGGCAAAGAATTATTATGTTTCGCTTGAATTCGGAGTTGAAAGCACTCTTGACAAAACCCTGAAGCTGGTAAACAGATGCCATACATACCAGGAAACGATAGATGCTTATAAAATGGCAAAAGACAGAGGTATTCACCTTGGAGCACATGTCATTTTGGGTTTACCCGGAGAATCCAGAAGAGAAATTATGGAACATGCAACTAAATTATCCAAATTACCTATTTCATCACTAAAAATGCACCATTTGCAAATAGTTAGAGGAACAAAAATGGCAAAACAACTGGCAGAAACTCCTGAAATGTTCGATTTGTTTTCGGTAGAAGAATATGTAGATTTTATAAGTGATTTCATATCATATTTGCGACCGGACATCATTCTTGAAAGATTTATCAGCGAATCACCTTTGAGCATGCTGGTCGCTCCGAGATGGAACGGTCTGAAAAATTTTGAAATTGTAGCTAAGATCGACAAAAAACTTAAAGAAAAAGATCTATGGCAAGGAAAGAATTATGTAAAATGCAACTAACATCTTTACCCTGCTCCTTAAACTTTACTATCCTTTGATTGTTAAGGTATTTAATGAATGTTGGAAGAGATATAACAGATTGGCTGCCGATAACTAATAAAGAAGTTAAATTGCGTGGATGGGATGAACTTGATGTCATCCTGTTTACCGGCGATGCTTATGTAGATCATCCTGCTTTTGGTTCTGCAGTGATAGGAAGGCTTATTGAAGCAAAAGGATTAAGGATTGCTATTGTTCCTCAACCTAACTGGCAGGATGATTTACGTGATTTTAAGAAAATGGGAAAACCCCGTTTGTTCTTTGGAGTTACTGCCGGCAATATGGATTCAATGGTCAATCATTATACCGCAAACAAAAGATTGAGATCCAATGATGCTTATACTCCCGGCGGAAAAAGAGGTTTCCGTCCCGATTATGCCTCCATCGTCTATACAAAAATATTAAAAAAATTGTATCCTGATGTACCGGTGGTACTAGGAGGAATTGAAGCTTCATTAAGAAGGCTGACACATTATGATTATTGGTCCGATCAATTAAAACCGGGTATTCTGGCTGAATCGGGAGCAGATATCTTATTGTATGGTATGGCAGAGCGTGCATTGGAAACACTCATTGATTTCATGCTGTCCGGTTATGATCTTAATTCTCTGTTTTGCATTCCACAAACAGCATTTTTAAAATCTAAAATCCCCTTTCAGAAAAGTGATATTTGGAATGAAGTAGAACTATATTCACATGAACAATGCCTGAGAGATAAAAAAGCATTTGCTGCCAATTTCAAAGTTATTGAAAAGGAATCAAACATGATGTATGCAGAACGGATTTTGCAAAAAGCCGGCGATGATATGATAATAGTAAATCCCCCGTTCCCTCCAATGAGTGAAAAGGATATAGATGCATCTTTTGATTTACCATATACAAGACTCCCTCATCCCAAATACAATAAGAGAGGTACTATTCCTGCATGGGAAATGATAAAATTCTCTGTAAATATCCATCGTGGTTGCTTTGGAGGATGTTCTTTCTGTACCATTTCAGCTCATCAGGGCAAATTTGTAGTAAGTCGCTCAAAAGAATCGATATTAAAAGAAGTAAAAGGAGTTACAAAAATGCCTGATTTTAAAGGCTACCTGACAGATTTAGGCGGTCCTTCGGCAAATATGTACAAAATGAGAGGAAAAGATCTTTCTATCTGTGCTAAATGCACTGCCGCATCATGTATATCCCCCGTAATTTGTGACAATCTGGATACAGACCATAGTCCATTAATTGAAATTTATGATGCTGTTGACAATATTCCTGAGGTCAAAAAAGCATTTATCGGAAGTGGAATAAGATATGATATGCTGGTGACTGATTTTAATAAAAAAACCAATAAAAAAGCTGCGGAGAAATATTTGGAAAAAGTGGTTACAAGACATACTTCAGGCAGATTGAAAGTTGCTCCGGAACACAGTTCGGACAAAGTATTGAAAATTATGCGTAAACCATCTTTCAGCAATTTTATAAAGTTTAAGAAAAAATTTGATCATTACAATAAAAAACACGGACTCAAACAACCTTTAATTCCTTATTTTATATCAAGTCACCCGGGTAGTACAGATGAAGCGATGGCAGAACTTGCCGCCGATACCAAAGACCTTGGGTTCAGACTGGAACAAGTTCAGGACTTTACTCCGACTCCCATGACAGTAGCAACTGTGATATATTACTCAGGATATCATCCTTATACATTGAAACCGATATATACACCACGAAAATCTAAAGAAAAAAAAGAACAAAATATGTTTTTCTTTTGGTATAAACGTGAAAACAGAAGCAAAATAATCGCTAAATTACGTAAATTAAACAGGGAAGATCTTATCCGTAAATTTTATGGAGCCAAAAAACATTCTAATTCAAAAAAGTCTAAATATACATAGTGTCTGCGCTAAAACAGATAATATTTGAATTGCTTTTAACCTAATCCCCGCAAGTGAAATACTTCGTTTATTTAACTGGGGGTTGCAGCTTTTTCATGAGAGAATTGATTCCGGTTTTTAGCACCCATCCCCGCCCCTTCCCTCAGCGAGGGAAGGGAGAAGTGGATGTGCTTAATCGATGGAAAAAGCTACAACCGGTATATCTTGTTTTTAACCTGAATGGTATTTTTTATGGAAAAGAAGTGGAGCTATTGCGGTTTTCCCCGTGAAATCAACGAAGTATTTCACCGGGTGTTGCAGCTTCCTCCCTTGTAAGGGAGGATTGAGGTGGGTTCTAATAAAAAATTATGAAAATATTATCATACAAATATGGAGTTTTGACTTATTTCACTTTATTTGTACCAAATATTTCACTCGCGTAGTTACTAAAACAGACAACTTTTAACCAAAATACAAACATAAGTTTCGTTACGATAAATCTTAATTTTTTTTACTAAAAGAGGTGTCATAACGAAAGCCCTTCTAAGGGAGGATTGAGGTGGGTTCTCTACTCTATACGAACTTCATCCATGCTACATCGTTAACATCTTGATATTAAATTCATTTCATAGCAAAAGCAACTGTAATAAATTTATTAAATCTGTAAAAATCAGTTCAATCAGTGTCATCCGTGTTCTGATTCTAAAAAGCTATGGATATTGAAAATCATTAATTTTTCAACAGCATCCATACCAATCAGTCCCCCTTCAACATTTTCCCTGTATAGATATTGCCTTTTACTTTAATTTCCATAAAATAAATACCTGATCGCAAGTGTTTTATATCAATATAAGTTGTTTTATCATAAGACTTTGTATTTAACACAGGTATCCCCAAAGAATTTAGTATCCGGATATTTGTTGCCTGTTCAAATTCACTCTCAATTTCAACAAAATCAGTTGCGGGAACAGGAAAGATTTTAAATCCCGAAATGTAATCTATATTTTTCACAGCTGTTTCTCCATCAAAAACAATAGGAATCTCTATCCTCTCGCTATTGCATTCAAAACCTTCCTCCGCTACTTCCCAATCATAGAAATAATAGTAATAATTTCTTCCGAAATATGATGTTTTTATTGAAATCAGATCATTATTATAAGGATATTGAACATTTTCATTTTTATCTCTGTACAGATAAGGACTTTTGCTTTCAAAATTTTCCAAATTAACATTTTTATCCGTTTCCAATTTATAATTTATTCCCTGAGTTAAATGGTAGTTTAAATAAACCCTTTGTTCTCCTTCGGTCAACATTACATCAGTATAAAACAATATACTGTCAATACTGTTTTTCACTTGAAACCGCCTTAATCCGGCTTTTTCAGAAAATACTTTTACCGATCTCAAAACACAATCTTTTAAGCAATCAAAAATCAAACCTCCGTTTATATTTAATGAACCACCTGACTTTTCAATATTATTCTTTATACCGCAATATTTTGAGTCAAAT
>JALVEG010000033.1 GCA_027031145.1 Saprospiraceae bacterium
TAAGAGGTTGTCTTAGAACAAGTATCACTCACCTTAGTATTCAATACAATTTTCAAAGACTCTTGAGGAGACAAAACTACTCCACTACTATCTGGGCT
This sequence comes from Saprospiraceae bacterium, assembly GCA_027031145.1. Taxonomy (GTDB): domain Bacteria; phylum Bacteroidota; class Bacteroidia; order Chitinophagales; family Saprospiraceae; genus JADJGA01. The sequence goes on from JALVEG010000033.1 coordinate 99, forward strand.
ACTTAGCTCATATTTTACGAAGGTATCATCAGCTGTTGGATTTTCTCTCCATGAATGCCCATCATGGGAATAGAAAAACTCTCCTCTTTCATTAAAATTTTTGGCCGAAACAAATTGGAGACAATCATCTATTTTTGCACTTATAGTTATATTATGGTTGATTTCTTGATCTGTGCTTCGAGACTCTATCCCATAAACTACTTTATTTCCAGAAGAAAAGTCTATTTTATATGTTATTGTTTTGTCTTTTAAAGAAGCTTCACTTTTTAAAACAGGGTCCATATCACCAGTTCCATGAATTTCTATAATTTTTTCTCCATAGCAGGACTTTTGAATCTCTTTTAGTTTAGAAAAATTTTCTATCGGATCTCCATTACTATCGAAATGAATAGTGGAAATCATAGCTTCTCTGCTTTGGAGGTCTTTGGGAATATTTGTATACTCCACATTGAGATAAGGTTTTGCAGAAGAGACATATCCTTGATAAGAGGGCTCTATCTGGGTCGATTGATTGAGATTGATATAGAGCCATCCATTTTTCGGTACTCTATCAAACCTGATAAAATCGGCAATAGGAAATTTTTTGTAAAGTGCATTATATCCCTCAAAGAGATAATTATTCGAGTCTTGTTGATTGGAAAAGTCCGTATAGTAATATCTACTATTATAAATATTAGGATAATAAGCCACTTTGTAATCGTTTAAATTTACTTCTTTTGGCTCCGATTCATCGGGGACAAAATAATACAAAGCACTATAGGTAGTATTGCGAGTAGCTCCTATGCGAATAGATACTTTTGTCCCTTTCAAAAGATATATACGATACCGATACCATTTTGGAACACACCATTTGGTTGTATGAACATTATTTGGTCTTTTTATACACAATGAGCTCTTAACTTCTTGACAAACAATCTGATCTCCTTGATAACCGTATTCAGTATGATTGACGATCAATCTATTTCTATCATTGGTCAGCCATTGTTCTTTAAAGCCCACTTTTTTATTATAAAAATCGGGTTTTTGATGCAAAGAAAAATAAGAGGTAGCTGCCGACAACCAAGAAATTGCCGTAACAAATAGGATCAAATAGCGCATTATTGACCTTTATGTATTATATTGAGAATTATCGGATAATAGCAAGAAGAGTGTTAGAGGTGTGTAAATAGGGCGAAAAGCCCTATTGTAGAAGAGATTATTTTTTCTCTCGGAGATATTGATTGTAGAGGTGGTTGTTGAGATAGAGATCTCCAACTTTTTTCGCATAGAATGTGGTAGGAATGACAGGAACACCTTTCCAGTTGGTAGTGCCTGGATTATTGGCATTCAAATCAACATCGATATAGCCACCCTCTTTGAACATATATTTTTTCGCCCAAGGATCTGCTCCAATACCCTCAGGATCATGCAAGAATACAATTTGAACTTCTTTTGTCATGTTATGTTCAGGACAAGTAACGGTTGTATCATTTGTCTCAGTAGGACCAGAATAAAAATCACTAGATCCTGTACCTGTAGAGAGATTCACTTCGCAAGGAGCTTTATCACAATAGTTGGAATGCTCAGTCAAATCTCTAAATATAGTAGTATTTTCGTCCAGTACATATCTTTGTGTATCATTAACATCACAAGTAGCATCTGAAGCATACCAATAAGGATATGTAAAGATTGTCAAGAAAGGATCTGCCAAATAGCCTGGTTTATCATTTCCTTCCAGCATCACATAAACATGAGATTTAGCGAGTTCATCTTGCAAATTAAGCACACTTCCACCGAGTACTGGTAGATTTTGATCAGATCCCAATACATTGTTACCACTCGGAACATTAGGAAGCGTATCACCAAAAGCGAGCATATTTAAGAACATTGCTCGTTTTCCATTGTCATCAGCTACATTTCGATAGATGATTTGTTGTCCCATCAAATCACTATCTGCCACATCTACCGCATTACCAAGATCAATGCTTGTTCCAGTGATGGGAGCAAGTTCGAATAATTTTTTCTTATCATATGGACATGTTACACTCCAATTCCCATCTGCATTTTTTAGTACAGATTCATTAATGTCTCCAAGACCGATAATTTCTACATATCCCATCTTTTCATTCAAACAAGATTGACCGATGATACCTGCATTTTTTGTCAAATCTACATCCACTCCAGATACTATATTACCATCTGCATCCAATCCTGTGATAGCAGAATCATCATCAGAAACGATTTTAATATGACCATCAGAATCTGCTTTGATAGTCGCTTCAAACACATCGCCTGGAGTGAGATAGAGTGGGAAGTCGACAAGCTCTTTTGAGAGAGTTCCTTCTCGTACAATCACCTTAGCGATAACTGCAGCCGTAGTATTTGTATTCACTACTTTGATTTTCGTTTCCCATCCATTTCCATTTGCGATATAAACTGGAGAAATGAGATAGTCCCCAGTACCATCTTTTTCTATATGAATAGTAGCCATAGCCGCCGTTCCAGCCAATGCCAATGCCGCAGCACCAGATACCAATTTTTTTGTCAGACTCATTGTCTCTCCTTCCTTATTTTAAAGTCATAAGTATGATAGAATACCGATTTCTATCATATTCACTTTTAAACGTTTCGATTATAACATAAAAATTATAATTTTATTCTTTACTTTTCCTTACTGAAACTCCTGTTCTTCCTTGTTTTTCGGGGGCAAAATATTTTGAAAAAATTTATGATACCACTCACCATCTACGTTGACCCACTTATCCTTGGAAAAAAGTACGGTTTTTGAAGTTTTAATCCTCCGTTGTACGATAGCGGTATAGGTATTGGGAAATTTGATGGAAATGATTTCTATTTTGGCATTTTTTCCATATCCGTCTATCAAACCTCGATATGCTTTTAATGGAACAAGATATCGCTGGTATGGCAGTTCATACTCATAGGCATGCTTATAATCGTTATGCAATCGATAATGCCAGTACTCTACAATTCTTGTAAGAAGCTTTTGTCGAGTTGAGGAAATATTTTGATCACTATCGATAGTCACATTGTTATATTTAGGAAGAGAATGTAAAGAACAAGCGGAAAAAAATATTGCAATTAGTATTGGGAAAAGGGCTTTTTTCATTGATATTGCCTCAGAAGTTTCTCTCTTTCTCTTTCAAAAGTTTTATTCAAAAAAATTCGTTCTATTTGAGAACGGACAGCTTTGTAAGGGAAATAGTTGTTTTTATTGTCTCGATAATCCTCTACATAAAAGATATCATATCTATTTTTTCCCATTACAAAGACTGGAGTATAATATCCCTTCTCTCCAGATTTGATAAACTGCCTATATGGATTTTTGATACCTTTTATATATTTCCACCCTAAATTTTGTTTAGTATATGTGGCAATGCTTTTGGGATTTTGTAAAAAATGCAAAGCATCATCATACTTTGAAAATTTATATAATACAAGTTTCACCTCTTCTGGTTTTTTAAACTTGTCAATGTGATCATAATAGTAAGACTTCAAAACTTTTTCTGGAAAAGATTTTTTCTTTTGTAGATATGTCACATATTTATCTGCCAGTTTCTTTTCTATCTCTATACGTATCAGACTTTTTTCAAAATCATTCAATAACTTATGGTTGAGATAGGCATTGGAAAGAAGTCTATTTTCTTTGACAATCTTTTTTGCACCTTTTTCATTCATAATAAAATGGAACTTCTTTTTTACAAAACTTTTCATAGCCTCTACATCTTTTTGATCAACTTTTAAAGATTTGTCTGGTGTGATTTGAACATTTGCTCCCATAATAAAAGAAAGCAAAAAAATTAGGGTCAATGCTATCTTCATCTATGATCCTCAAAAGAAATTTTACTAAACGGATAAGGAAGGAGAGGTGAAGATACCTCTCTTTTATGAGTCGCTTGGTGCTGCAGATACAATTATGGTACTACGTCAATACGTAGTATACCATAATTTATTTAGGGAATTATCTAGAGATACCGCCAAAAGCTCCACCTGTAGCAGTGGAAGAACTAGAACTACTGCTCTCACTTGATGAACTACTGCTTGACTCGGAGCTTGATGTACTTTCGCTTGAACTACTGCTTGACTCTCCAATACCATCAAAAGCCCCACCTGCTGAAGAACTAGAACTTACAGAACTGCTGCTTTCTTCACTTGAACTGCTACTCTCTTCACTAGAGCTGCTAGATTCACATGAATTGCCGCCACCTGGCAATTCTTCACATTGGCTGCTAGAAGAAGCTTCACTGGAGCTGCTAGATTCTACGCTAGAGCTTGTAGAAGAGCTTACGGAACTGCTACTAGACTCTACGCTTGAACTACTGCTCTCTTCACTGGAGCTGCTAGATTCTACGCTAGAGCTTGTAGAAGAGCTTACGGAACTGCTACTAGACTCTACGCTTGAAGAGGCTTCACTTGATTCTCCAGTACCTGTAGAAGTTCCACTTTCCCCTGGAGTAGGCAATATTCCTCCGCCAGTTGTCTCACTACTAGAGCTAGAGCTACTGGTAGATGAAGAGCTGCTAGAGCTACTTCCAGCAGCTCCATTGAATGCTGCAAGATATCCAGCTGCTTTTTCATCATACTCTTCTGGATTTGCTTGATCAAGTGCTTCTTTCAATGATTTTAAAGGAGCTGGCAAAATCGCTTCAATACTAGTTCCACTCTTGAGTGCTTGGATGAGATCACTTAGTGTAGGCGCAGGAGTGCTTGATGAAGAAGATTCTCCAGATCCTGGTGTAGGCAAAACACCTCCTGTGCTTCCAGTATTTGCAGTGCTGCTGCTAGATGCTTGAGAAGAAGAGCTCTCTGGTGTAGATCCTGGTGTTGGGAGTAGACCTCTTGTGCCAGCACTATTTTTTTCTATGTAAGAAAGAAGAGCTGAAAGCAAGATAGCGTTTTTGCGTACTTCTGGGGATGCTTCTGGGATAGCTATATCAAAGTTAGTGTCAGCTGGTAGGCCGAATGCAGCTGCTATTTCAGCAGGGGTCATACCATTTTGGATCAAGACGGTATAAGGGTTGATATTGGCATAGCTTCCTGGTGCAGTCATCTTAGGAGCATATGGTTCTCCTGCATCTACTTTGCCATTTGCATTCACATCGATCACACCATCTTTAGCGCAAAGTACAGGGCAGCTAGCTACATTGGCAAATTGATATTCACCAGGATTGTTGGTAGCTACTGCTTGAGCGATATCACTACCATTGGTTTCTTTACACTTGACAGTGGCTTCCAATACATAACCGTCAGAAACTTTTACTGTTTTGATAGTTGGAGCCGAGCTGGAGCTGGAGCTGCTTCCGCATGGTTGACCAGGAAGACATGTAGAGCTTGTACTACTTGAGCTAGAGCTACTCGCAGGAGTACTCGAAGAAGAACTGGAAACAGAACTACTGCTCGAACTGGAGCTAGTCGTAGCGGATGATCCGCCGCCTCCACATCCTGTAAAAACAACTGTGGCTGTAAGTAAAGAAGCGGCTATAACGCTTATCATTCTCGTTTTTTTCATTATTCACTTCCTTAATGGTGGGATTTAAACGAATTTCCAAAAATTATACATTAAAAAAGGTTAGTTGTCTATTAATCGATTTTTCCTACTTCAAAAACTGT
>JALVEG010000034.1 GCA_027031145.1 Saprospiraceae bacterium
GTAAGTGAAATCAGCATCCCAAGGAAGTTTAGTGCTTTTGACAGGATAATAATACACAGCTCCTTCTATATAAATATTTTTGATTATTGTCCATCTGGCAGCTGTAGTTAGTACGATTTTATTGTTTCCTCCTTTTTCGACACCGTATTTATCAGAATATTCATAGAAATATCTGATAGCGGGGACAATTCGGATTTGCGATGTTTCATCGTATTTGAGTGAAGATCTATTTCCAATCAGGTCAAAATTGTAGCTGGTAAACAGCATTCCTCTTCTGAAATTTTCAGCCCAATCTGTTTTTCTGTCTCCTTTTTTTACAAAAATATTATGAGGTTGATAATTCTCATATCCAAAAGAAAAAGACTTATTGTGCCAGTCATACCAACCAAACTGATAATACAAGTCTGACAGAAATGGTGGTTTTATGGGATTTGTACTCAAATCTATATAAAAAGAAGTTCTAACGTGAAAGTGTTTATATAAATTAAAGTCAAAATTTAGATTTATAGAGTTTCTTTGAAAATTGTACAAAGTATCATCTTTAGGTTTATAAGATATAATGGAGAAGGCATATCCCACATCTCCTCTTATCTTGCTTTTCCCGATAATCGAGTTTTCAATACCCCACATCTGACCGAAATTGTCATATTGGGCATAAATATTTGAAATAGTGCTTCCCAGTATTATAAATAAAATAAAAATTTTTGTTTTCATAATTTTTTGTTTTATTGATTAATTTATTTTATAAATATTTATTGTAATTTGTTTACAGGTCCAAGTTTTTTGTATCGGAGACATTCCAGGATGATACCATTGGTATTTGCCGTCAATGCATAATTGATTTTTCCTGTTTTTTGATAATAGCCGGAGAAAAATCCTTTATTTTCATCTTTTAAAGTGATTGCTTTTTGATAAAGTTTTTTTGCATAATCATCATCAAATAAAGTAGCCCAAGCAAAGGCTGCTTTTGTAGAGAAGGTTTTCATTTCATCCATTTTTTCTCCATCGGAGCTAGTGCATATCCATTTATCTTTGTTGGTATAAATAGAATTATATACAAAATAAGGAAATGTGTCCAAATGCCCTTCTGATACCGCTATTAGCTTGTTTGTTTGTTTAGCCCTTCTTTTTTGTATAAGAAAAACTCTATAAGCCAATTCTTTAGAATTGATATCCCAACCGTATTCTATTCCGTCTAAAATATATGGTTCGGATAATACATAATTATATGCAGGATAATATTTCACTTCTCTTGTATCGGCAGCTATTTCAACTCCTAGTATTTTGACAAATTTAATAAAATCGGTATATTTCAGAGCTTCGGAAACATCAAATCCCATTCTGTCATATCCTTTTGCAACATATTCTTCATATCCGAGTTTTCCTTCCTGTACTTTCATCATCCTTTTATCTTTGAAATTGAATCCGATACCGTGCAGAGTCGCATCATCAATTATCTCATCAATACGCCATCTGGATATTACTTTTTTTACTTTTGGAAAATATTCAGGATAATCTTTCATTACTCTATATGAAAAAGAGAAGAATCTTCCGATATCCATAGCAGACCAACCTATTCCCTCCTGAGTAGGATGATTGTCATAATCGATCATAGAAAGATTGTATGTGTTGTAAGATTTGTTTGGCAGTTTATCGTCAAATAATTTCATATTTGCCATTGAACTTAAAATCTTATTTAGTTTTTGATCAAATTCCTCATGATTGATAATTCCGATTTCATAAGCACTTGTCAGAGCATGAAGATAGCTGGCGACATCCCAAAGAGTTGTACCCGGATATTTATCAACACTATTAACAAATCCTGTTTCCTGAATATAATTATTTTCAAAATATTTCCATGCGATTTTAGCAATTCCGATATCCTCGGCTGAAAGGGAATCAGTATAAAGTTTAATGGGATATTCTTTAGCTTTTTTGATGACAACCTCCTTTTTGAAAATATCTTTATAAAATCCAAAATCCGAAGGGCGTACTTTTTCTATCCAAAGAACCGTGTATGCTCCGATAAGGATACTAATAAAAAAAATCGCCGGTTTAAGTAAAAACATATTCTTTTTCATAATCAACAATTTGCAGTTTCATCATCATAGTCATTTTTCCAAAATCCGGCTCTGATGAATGGTGTTATTTGATAAAAATTAAAAATCATCCAGTAAGTATTGGCAAACAAAGCCGAATAAGAAGGATGTTTATGAATAATTACAAGATATATATTATAAGAAAATCCGATCAAAGTTATAATCACCCAGGTAAGATGTGGCCAGATATGTTTCCATGATTTGTTTCTTACTTTGGAAACTGACTTTTTAGTAACATTGAATTTTATATTTTTTCCGAAAATGACGTTAAGTAATGCCATAAATTTGACCCAGATACCCGCCATGTAATATTGTTCCGATCTTTTTGTTGATACTCCCCAGTTTCCAATGGTTGCTATTGCTACATTTAATAGTAGAAAAGGCACAATTCTCAAAAAGAAATCAAAGTTGAATGCTTTTAAAGGGGCTTGTAGTGTAAAGAAAAAATATGTAGGGTAAAGCATGAAAATCGCCAGCCAAAACGGAGACAGGTATGACCAAATCGTTTCAAGATAAGCAGATTTTTGACGCCAGTCAAGTCCCTTTTTGAAAATTGGATTGTGTTTGCTAAATGCTATATCCAATGTGCCTTCTGCGTATCTTTTACTTTGTTTAGCAGCATCATCAAGAGTTTGGGGAGAAAGCATTTTGCACTCGACATCAGGATGTTGATATGATTCCCATCCTTCATTATGCAATAATATGGATGTGAAAATATCTTCTGATATGTGATGAGCAAAAGGTCTGAAAGGTTCTGTTTGCTGCAATTCTTTTTCATATTGAATCAGATCAATATTTTTGTCTTTGGCAGCTTTGCGAAGTTTTTGTTTTATTCGTTCCTGTTTTTCTTTTTCCCCGAGTTTGTCCAGTGCTTCTCTTCTTTGTATAGAACCGGCACCACAGCTGAAACCTGCATTTGCTGCATTTCTTCTTCGGAGTATTATATCATAAAATAATCGTGGATCAGTTCCGAAAATATTTTTTCCTACTTTAAGGTTTTTGCTAAAAGGTATAATTTTTCCTATATATTTCCCTATGCCGGGTATCTTTTTTGCCAGACATTTTCTTAAAGGAATTCCTTGGGGAATATCATAAAACCATTGAGGAGTTTGAACCCAGCCCATATTATGATTTCTGAAATATCCCGTAGTGTTTTTCAGGAAATTCGGAAATACTCTTGTATCCGCATCGAGAATCACTATCAGATCTCCATCTGTTTGAACATAGGCATTGTTCATATTTCCTGCTTTGTAACCTATATTGTTTTCCCTTACAAAATATCCTATATTGTATTTTTCAGCAAGTTCTTTGAAATTTTCTTTTTTTGGATCTCTCCCGTCCCTGCGTCCGTCATCCAAAAGATAGATATTTATTTCAACGTCATCATAAGGATATTTTATTTTTTTTGCATCTTTTATCGTATCTTCAACTATTTCCAGTTCTTCATTGTAAGAGGCGATAAACATATCTATTTTCAATGGTCTGTCTTCCTCATCTTCTTCCAATTCTTTTATTTCACCAAGAAATCTTACGGGTTTTTTCTTTTTTAAATCTTTATGAGACCAATAATTTATAACTGTCAATATTGAGCCGAAAAAACTCAATACTTCTGCAATAAAAAGAGGTAATGAAACCACAGGGATATCCCAGTTTATAGAATACTGCCATCTCCATATAAGGTAATCCAATCCGATAAAAATGAAAAGAATACCGATGAAATCAAAAATCAAATCCCGCGTCAAACTAAATTTAACAGGTTTATATGGAGTTCTAATTTCAAATTTTTTGTAATATTGCATTACTGTGGTTTTTAGAAAATTTTAAACCTAACAGATTTTTTATTAAAAAGTTTATTTAGATTAATTATTAATTGAAAATTGACAAAATCATTTTAAGTTTTACACTTTGATTTAAAAGAAAAAAATTATGGCTGCAAAAGGATCTAAATTAGTAATTTTTGCCTCAATGGCGGCAAACCTCGGGATTGCCGTTATGAAATTTATTGCTTCTTTTTTTACAGGTAGTTCGGCGATGCTTTCAGAAGGAATACATTCGGTGATAGATACTTCAAATGGTGTTTTACTTTTATGGGGGATCAAAAAAAGTCATGTTGCACCCGATAAGCAACATCCTTTCGGACATGGTAAAGAGGTTTATTTTTGGAGTTTTATTGTTGCTATTCTGGTATTTTCTTTGGGTGGTGGAATCGCTTTGTATGAAGGGATAAAACATTTGATTGAACCACATGCAGAAGTCGATAATTCACCTAAAATGATGTATTGGAATTATGGTGTTTTGATTGGTTCTATCCTTTTTGAAGGTGTTAGTCTTTTGGTAGCATGGAAAGAATTTAGAAAAGTTCATCAAACCGGAATTATAAGTGCAATGGCAAAAAGCAAAGATGCTGCTTCCATTGCCATAATAATTGAAAACGGTGCGGCGGTAACCGGTCTATTGATAGCATTGATCGGTATTAGTTTAATGTATTATTTTGATGATCCGGTATATGATGCATTATCATCCATATTAATAGGATTTTTATTGATAGGCGTATCGATTTTTATGGCAAAAGAAACCAAACATTTGCTTATCGGAGAATCTGCAACCGACGAAGATATCAATGAGATAAAAGATATTTTGAAAGAATACAAAGAGATAGATTATTTTGGCAATATAAGGACAATGCACCTCGGCCCGGAAGAGATTATCGCAGTGATTGAAGTCAATTTTAAAGACGATTTGAAGGTTTCGGATGTTGAGAGAATAGTCAGGGAAATCAAAAATAAAATCAAGTCTGCCGAACCCAAATTTACTCATGTATATGTCGAAACCGATTCCATAAACAAATCTACTTTCAACTAGACGATGTTTTATACTGCAAAAATACCGTGGATAATAAAAAAAATATTTCCTTCATTGATTTATAATATCGACAAAGGAGAAAAAACCGTTTTTATCACTTTTGATGACGGTCCGGTTACTCAGACAACACCGCAAATACTGGAGATACTTGATGCTTTTGATGCCAAAGCCACTTTTTTTTGTTTAGGTGAATACATAGAGAATTATCCGGGATTGTTTGAGATGATAAAAGAAAAAGGACATTCCGTCGGGAATCATACGTATTATCACAAAAACGGATGGATAACAAGAAATATGGATTATTTTAGAGATGTTGAAAAAGCAGATGCGATAATAAATTCAAATCTTTTTCGTCCGCCTTATGGAAAATTAAAGCCTTCTCAAATAAAGTATTTGAAAAAAAAATACAAAATTGTGATGTGGGATGTGGTTTCGGGAGATTTTGATCCGGCTACGACCAAAGAAAAATGCTTTACAAACGTTATGAAAAATGTAGAAAACGGTTCTATAATTGTATTTCATGACAGTCTAAACGCAAAAGAGAAAATGTTGGATGTATTACCAAGAGTTTTAAAAGAATTAAGTGAGTTAGGGTATGTTTTCGAGGGATTGTAAGGGATACTTATAAATAACTAAAGCTTTTATCAAACGGGACAAATCACCAAAATTCGTATAATATTATTCGTGCATTCGTGGCTTTTTATTACAATTCCTACATTACAAGACACTAAAAT
>JALVEG010000035.1 GCA_027031145.1 Saprospiraceae bacterium
CGTGTAGCCGTGTAGCCGTGTAGCCGTGTAGCCGTGTAGCCGTGTAGCCGTGTAGCCGTGTAGCCGTGTAGCCGTGTATGTAATACTGTTATTCATTCTTATATCTTATACTTTCAAAAGCAAATATAAGCAATATTAGTGTTTCAACCAAATTATTCACTGATTATTTTTGATATTTTAACATATTAAATTAAGCGTTATTTCCTTTCAATTAAAATCAAAGATAATATGTATTTGATAATAATATATAAGTGAAAATCAGATATAAAACTGTTTGAATGATATGCTTAATATTAATAAGTGAGTATTTCGATAATGTGTATCTGAAAAGTATCTGATCAAGTTGTACTTATCTGGCTATAGCCCACAACCAGCGTAAAATTCTAAACCATCAGCTAAAATTTCACTTACACCTCCTTTCATCTATCATTTATTTATATTAATCTAATAAAAAAGGAATTAAAAGGGAATTAATTTATTTTTGTATCAAAATACAGGATATGAGCAGAAACACAACGGTTATAGATCTAAGACATATTCAAAAGATATACCAAATGGGTCTTGAAAAAGTCTATGCATTAAGAGATATCACTACAACTATCAATATAAATGAATATGTCGCATTGATGGGACCATCAGGTTCGGGAAAATCAACTCTGATGAATATTTTGGGTTGTCTGGATACTCCTACTTCTGGAGAATATTTTCTCGAAGGAGAAAATGTAAGCAAAATGACAGGAGATGAATTAGCTCATATTAGAAACAAGAAAATCGGTTTTGTATTCCAAACATTTAATTTATTGCCCAGAATGTCTGCATTGGAAAATGTTGCCTTGCCATTAATCTATGCCGGATACAATAAATCAAAAAGAATAGAAATGGCTGAAAAAGCCTTAACTGTTGTAGGTCTCCAGGACAGAATGGATCACAATCCAAATGAATTATCGGGTGGACAAAGACAAAGAGTTGCTATTGCAAGAGCTATTGTTAATAATCCTGCCATTATACTTGCAGATGAGCCTACCGGCAATCTTGATACCAAAACTTCTATTGAGATAATGGAAATTTTTAAGGAAATACATAATGCCGGCAATACGGTAATTCTGGTAACTCATGAACCGGATATAGCCGAACATGCACAAAGAACAATTAAATTGCGGGATGGATTGATCGAATCTGATTCAATGACAAAAAAAGCTGCTCATGAATTAATATAAGCAGCTTCTGTTAACAAAAAAACTATAATAATTACAACTCTACTTTTCCAATGGTTTTCCTTTAAATTCCCATTCGAGATAAGCACCATCGTATAGTTTTACATCCGGATAATTTAAAACATTCTTCAAAGCGACAAAAACTACCGAAGCTTTTACTCCTGTTTTGCAATAAACAACGTAAGTTTTTTCCGGATTAAATCCGTTTGCATCAGCTATTTTTTTCATATCTTCAGGAGACTTAAAGGATTTATCTTCATTCAATACATCTTTAAACGAAATATGAACAGCTCCGGGTAAATGCCCTTTGCTGTATTTGTTTTTCTTTTCATCCTTAACCCCTGAATATTCTTTAGTGCCTCTGGCATCAATCAATACAATATTTTCATTTTTAAGGTTTGATTCTATAAAATCTATAGTAGCCAGAATACTACTATCTAAGTTCACTTCAAATGTTTTAGCATCTTTTTTATCCACTGTTGAGGTTAAAGGCAAACGGGCTTTTCTCCAACTTTTATTGTCTTTATGCAAAATCTTCACATCTTTAGCACCAAGATATTTTAATACCCAGTATACTCTTGAAGAATATTTTTGTGATCCTTCGTCATAAACTACTATTATATCCTTGTTGCTGATACCTTTGTCACCCAAAATTTTAGCTAATTCCTCAGGTGATTTCATCAATCCTTTTACTTCCCCTTCTTTCTGATTTAGTATTTTGTATGGAACATTTATAGCTCCTTTCAGATGAGCTTTCTTGTAAAGCTTGGCTTTACTGGCATCGATAACTGTCAGATTATCCGTGTTTTTTTTCAGCTCTTTAAACTGTTTGGCAGTGATAATATCCCCCTGAGCTACCAAATTTGTAACAAGGAGAAAAAATATAACAACTGCACTAAAAATATATCTAAGTTTCATAGTTTTAATAGTTTAATTTTTATTTAATAATAGCTTGTACCTGTATCAATAACATATCGTTCGGATGTTCTACCTGTCCGGTTTCTTCCGCATTGTAATAATAATTTAACTGTAGTCTTGTCCACTCATTGAAGAAATAATTGAATCCTACAATAAGACTATTTTGAATATCATTATCACTATCAAGATTAGGATCATAAGATTCGTATTTAACAACAGGTTCAAAATTCCACGGAGTTTTATAAAGTAACATTGCATAATAACCTTTCCTGTTTACAGATCCTTCATGGATTTCCAATGGCTCTCCTGAACATCCTCCTCCTGTCGTATAAGAACCGACATCAACTCCTTTTATATACTCGGCTGTAGCAATAAAGTTCTTATATTCCAATTTTATATCAAAACCGGTTCTTGTAGCATAATCATCTTCTGTTTTGCTTGCCACTGCTGCAGGGAAATTGCTATATCTGTAACTTGTCCCAAGGGAAATGAAATCAAACGGATGAAGAGTCAGCCTTCCTATATAACTTTTTCTATTATCGCTATCGGCAATATTTCTTCCTTCTCCGTTCATGATCGCAAATTGATATCCTATAATATTTTTAGTCTTCAATCCAAATAGTTTTTTATCTCCCGTACCTCCGAGAAACATAATTCCCATATCACGAATAGGCCCTGCCAGTTCATCTACTACCTTTGATCTGTGAATCGTATATAGTTTGTGACAAGCATGAAGTTGCTCCATACTAAATGGAGATTTGAAAAGGCCTAATGAAACTTTAAAATAAGGGCCGAACCTATTATAAGTAACAAAAGCATCATTAATTCCAACACCTCTCTCAGGAGAAAATTCCATCATAAAATAATAAGTAAAATCATAAGGGATATTCCCTAAAACTCCAAGACGTGCTCTTTGGAAATAAAAACCGCTTTTATCAACATCTTTTGTAAATCCAAAGTCTTTTCCTAAAAATTTGTATTCATAAGTGGGTTGAATATACCCAAACATATTAATACCATCTCCTTCTCCGGGATCTTCACAACCTTGCGCAAAGGAAAACTGGACTGAAAAAGACATGATCAATATCGCAATAAAATATTTATAAATCTGCATAATTAATTATTTAATAAATTAGGAAAAATAAGTCTTTTAGATCAGTGTCAGCATGAGGTGATTGATCTTCCTCATACTGACACTGAATATTTTAATTGTAATTATTATTCGGGACCATGTAGATTTCCATCTTTGTCATAATACCCCAGGTTATTTGCACTGGAACTTCCTGTTCCTTTCCATGATTTTTTAGGAGCACTTCCGGCTGTACCATTAAGTAATTTAGTATGAACTATACCATTAGCTCCAAATAACATACTTTTAGCCTTGTCATATCCCATCACATGCAACCACGCTGTAACAATTGAGGAAGTCTGACCCGTGTAGCAATATGTTACAATTGTTTCATTTGGATTAAGATTCTTTAATGTTTCCAGTTTTAGATCGCTGATTCGGTATGCACCTTTTACATGACCATACTCATTCCACGATTCGGGAGGCCAGAAATTGTTCACGAAATAATTTTCAGGATTTCCTAACACATCGGTTTTTGAAATAGTCCATGTAGTATTGGAAATAGCAGCATTGATTCTGTCTTTTAAAATATCGGCACCTTCGGATTTTCCTGTTGAGAAATCAGGTGTCGAAAATTCACTAACCGTTGCAGGTTCTCCGCTTGTTACCCAGTTTGGTGAGTCATAATCAGTAGCGTTAGCATCCCATTTTCCGGCGAAGTCAGCATGCCATCCGGCCATACCCCATTTCATTGTTTTAGCAGTGTAACCTGCCATTCTCAATAATCCTGTTGCTCTGGCGGCAGTTTGACCGGTATAACATACACATAATATCGGTTTTCCGCCGGCATTTTCAGCTTCTGATAATAAATTTCCCATTGATACATTATGAGCATCCTTTATATGTCCTGCATCAAAGTCCGCAGCTTTTCTGAAATCCATTATGTAATAATCCTGAATTGAAAAGTCATTTGGGTCAACATTTAACTTGCTTGCTGGTATTACCCAACCATCCAAAACATTACTGAGATCCAAATTATTCAATCCGGCATATTCATTAAGAATTTCAAAGTCTGTCTTAACTTTTTCCTTCTTACAACCAGTAGTTAACAACATCGGCACAAACGCCATTACTAATAATAAAGAAATAATTTTTTTCATGATATAAGATTTTTTTAATTATAAAACAATAAAATTTAATTCTGTCATTTAATCCTCTTTAGGCAAATATTGAAATTATATTTTATCACAAAATAATTACAAAAATCTCATTTTATCTACTGTCCGGACATGCTATAAAACAACTATAATATTGATTTAAATCAATAAAAATTATGATTAATTCCAATTTTTGTATAATTTTACTATTTGAAAATGAAAGTATGTCAAATTGTATAAAAGATATTAGTCACACAAGCGCTTTTAGTCATCTAACAAATACTGAAACGAATATCCTTGAGAGGAACAAAACAACTATTACATATAAAAAAAATGAATATATAATCAAACAAGGCACATTTGCCAATAATATATTATTCATTAAAAAAGGATTGGCTAAACTTTTTATTGAGGGAAATCAAAAAAGGATTATTTTAACAATAAAAATGGCGGACAACTTTCTTGGTTTGTCAAGTCTTTATTATGATAAAAAACTCTATTTGTATTCTGCCAGTGTTCTTGAAGATTGCGAAATAGACCTCTACGACAAACAGGCGTTTAAACATGTTTTATCTCAAAATGTTGATTTTGCAAATGAAATGATTAAATTCCTAAATCATAATTCTGCAAGAATATATTCCCGGTTGCTTTGCGTTACGGAAAAAAATGCCAGAGGTAAAGTTGCCGATATGATCCTTTGCCTTGCAAATAATATCTTCGGATGCTTTGAATTTACAATTCCGTTGTCAAGACAGGAATTAGCTGAATTTGCCGGTCTTTCAATGGAAAACACAATCAGGATACTCAAAGAATTTGAAAATGATAAACTTATAAAACTTAAAGGCAAAGATTTTAAGATAATCAATCCTGAAATGCTAGAAAGAATAAGCGAGTACGGGTAGAAATTCAACTTTTCTAGTAAATGAATGAGAAGGATATGACTCCGGGTAGAGCTACATGTATATTTATCAAAATATTGAACACCTACGGCGTTCTTTACCCTCTTACATTTACCCCGCATTTCATACGGGGCTAATCACATTAAACCACATTCGTGGTTTTTTCCCTTTTACACAAACCTGAGTCTTATAAGGAAAGGCAATATTGTCTTTTCTATTGATTTTGTACGGAAAAGCGAAAAAATGAAATACCTCTTTTCATGATTATAATCCAATATTATAGCAACTTTTTTAGATTATAATCCAATTTTCTCGATTTTACTGCACGTTTTTTGCATATCGGAATAATCTCCTGAAATCATTTTTTCTCTGAATTGACTTTCTTTATGACACTTCAGACATGCTCCTGCATATAGAATTTTCTTTTGCATT
>JALVEG010000036.1 GCA_027031145.1 Saprospiraceae bacterium
AGAGATAAGAAGTATCTCCAGATTTGGACTTTCAGTTGTAACAATCGTATTTAAAGAAAGTGCCGGAACTTATCTTCCCCGGCAACTGGTAAGTGAAGCTTTGTCGGAAGTAAAGGAAAATATTCCAAAAGGATTTGGAGAGCCGTTTATGGCTCCGATCAGTACCGGTCTGGGTGAAATATATCAATACACTCTTGAAGTACAACCGGATTTCGATACTGTCTATGATGATATGCAATTGCGTACAATTCAGGATTGGATCGTAAAACGCCAAATGGCAATGTTGCCCGGTGTGGTTGAGGTAAATTCTTTCGGAGGAAGGAAGAAACAATATGAAGTATCTGTAAATTCAGATAAATTACGTAGTATGGGATTGTCAATATCGGATGTATTTACTGCCCTTGAAGAAAACAATCAAAATACCGGAGGAGCTTATATCGAAAAGAACCATATGGCAAATTTTATCAGGGGAGAAGGACTTATTCGATCTCTTGATGATATAAAAAATACTTTGGTTGCTTATATTGGCGGAAATCCTGTTTTTGTAAGAGACGTTGCTGAAGTAAAATACGGGAGTTTTGTACGTTACGGAGCATTTACCAAAGACGGTAAAGGAGAAGCAGTAGGAGGAATAGTGATGATGCTGAAAGGAGAAAATTCCAATGATGTAATCAAATCCGTAAAAGAAAGAGTAAAACTTATTCAAAAATCAATACCTGAAGGAATTGAGATAAAACCATTTCTGGATCGTAGCAAACTGATCAAAAGCACTACTTCGACAGTTGCTGAAAATTTGATGTTAGGTGCTCTGATAGTTATCTTTATTTTGGTATTGTTTCTAGGTAATTTAAGAGGTGGTTTGATCGTAGCATCAACTATTCCCCTTGCTCTATTATTTGCATTTATGATGATGAAAATATTTGGAGTCTGGGCAAATCTGATGAGTTTGGGAGCTCTTGATTTTGGAATATTGGTAGATGGGGCGGTGATCATTATTGAGAGTATGATCTTCTATCTTCACGGGAAAAACTTTATAGGTACAAAACCAGATCAGGCAAAACGGGATGAGATCGCCTATAAATCAGCAAGCAAAATGATGAATTCAGCATTTTTCGGACAGTTGATCATCCTTATAGTATTTGTTCCCGTATTGGCACTTCAGGGTGTTGAAGGAAAAATGTTCATTCCAATGGCATTGACTTTCGGTTTTGCCATAATAGGTGTAGTCATATTATGTCTTACATACATCCCGATGATGGCGGCTTTATTTATAAAACCACCTAAAACAAATAAAAAGACCCTCGGAGAAAAAATAATAAAGAAACTGGAAAATTTTTATTCGCCAATAATAGGCTGGTCTCTTAAAAGAGGAGTATTTGTTGTATTTGTCGCTTTGTTATTGTTGGTATCGGGAGGATATTTATTTACCCGTATGGGCGCGGAATTCATTCCTAAACTCGATGAAGGTGATTTTGCATTTCAGGCATTTCTTAAACCGGGAACATCACTTTCGGAAGTAACCAAAACCTCTACCCGTTTGGAAAAGATCGTAATGGATAATTTTCCTGATGAAGTAGAAAGTATTCAAAGTCGTATTGGAGTTGCAGATCTTCCTATGGATCCGATGCCTTTGGATATAGCGGATATTTTTGTGATATTGAAACCTATGGAACAATGGACAAAAGCAACTTCAAAAGAAGTATTGATAGATAAAGTGAAAGAAAAAGTAAGCGTATTGCCCGGAATCAACTTTGAATTTACCCAACCGATTGAAATGCGTTTCAATGAATTGCTCACAGGAGTAAGGGAAGATATTGCCATCAAACTTTATGGAGATGATCTGAATATCTTATCTACAAAAGCACAAGAAATAGCAGGTCTTGTTTCAGGAATTGAAGGTGTGGCAGGGGTAAAAGCAGAAGCAACAAGCGGTCTGCCACAGATCACAATAAATTATGATCGCAACAAACTTGGACGCTACAATTTGAATATTAAAGACTTGAACACCATTGTTGAGACAGCTTTTAGCGGTGGTGTTGCAGGAAGTATTTATGAGGGTGAACGTATGTTTGATCTTGTAGTGCGACTATCAGAAGAAAATCGTTCAAATATAGATGACATACGAAACCTGTTCGTAAACTTGCCGGATGGAAATCAGATTCCTCTGAAAGAAGTAGCTGAAATAAGTTATAAGCCGGGTCCAATGCAGATCAGCCGGGATAATACAAACAGACGTACTTATGTCGGTATCAATGTTGAGGACAGAGATATAAAATCATTGGTTGGAGAAATACAAACCACATTGGATGAAAAACTGGAATTACCTTCAGGGTATTATGTTAGATATGGCGGAGCATTTGAAAACCTTGAACGGGCATCGGAAAGATTGACTCTGGTTGTTCCACTTGCTCTTGCCCTGATATTTATTCTTGTATTTTTTGCAGTAAAATCCTTAAAACAAACACTTATGATATATGTTGCGATTCCATTTGCTGCAATAGGTGGAATTTTCGCTTTATATTTCAGGGATATGCCTTTAAGTATTTCAGCCGGAGTAGGATTTATTGTACTTTTTGGGGTTGCGGTGTTGAATGGACTGGTTTTAATAAGCGGATTCAATGAGATGAAAAAAGAAGGGAAATTTCATCTTGGCGATATTATAAAAAAAGGATCAATAAGACGTATTCGTCCTATTTTATTAACAGCATCTACGGATATTTTAGGCTTTTTGCCAATGGCTATTTCCACTTCTGCAGGAGCTGAAGTTCAACGTCCGTTGGCAACAGTAGTGATTGGAGGAATGCTTACTTCGACATTGCTGACACTTATCGTGTTGCCTGTTTTATATAAATTTGTCGAATCCAAAAAGAAAGTGATAAAAACACCAAAAATATCAGTTGTATTATCAGCTGTTTTTGTGGTTCTGATAGTTTTTCTGTTTTCTCAAAATACTTTTGCTCAATCGTTGCCTTTATCAAAAGCAATAGAAAGAGCAAAAAAAGTTTTTCCTGCCTTGAAAATGGCAGGTTTGGAAATAGAAAAGCAAAAAGCACTTGAAAAGACAGTTTACGAATTAGGAGCTACTTCTGTTTATACCGGAAATGAGGAATTGGGGAATAGTTCTACCGGGGTCAGGACTCTGATAGGAATTGATCAACCGGATATTAATATTTTTGGTATAAAAGCAAAAAAGAACCTGTTAAGATCACAAAAACAAAAAGCTATTTCAGGACGTGATCTAACAGAAAAAAGTTTGATACGTGATGTAAGTATTGCCTGGTACAATGCGGTATATGCAAAAAAACAATTACAGCTTTTTGAGGAATTGGATACCATTTATGCAGATTTTGAAAGATCGGCACAACTGAGATACAAGACCCAGGCAAGTTCCAGAATAGAATTCCTTTCAGCAGCAGCCAAACATAAAGAATTGCTGTTAAATCTGAAAAAAGCCAAAAGCAATTATTATTCTGCATTGATATATTTAAATAAGTTCTTATTATACCCTGAATTAAAGGATGTAAGTGTTGAAAATGAAGATAAAAATTTGTTTGATACATTTTCAGATAGTGATATCTTATCAGGGAATCCCGAATTGAATTATTTTTATCAAAATATTGATATTGCAAAATCAAAATGGGAATATGAAAAAACCAATTTTCTTCCTAAATTGAATGTGGGATACAAATGGCAATCCATTGAAGGAATTGCCTCATATCACGGTTGGGAAGCAGGAGTATCTTTTCCTTTACCTTTTTTATCCCAAAAAGGAAAAACAAAGGCATCGGAAATTGATATAAGTATTGCAAATCAGCAATACAAACAGAAAGAATTGGAAATAAAAACCATGTACAACAGGGAAATAAAAAGATATCTCACTCTGAAAGAAGTCCTGAAATATTACAAGGATGAAGCATTACCTTTGGCAGAAGAACAAATCAAAGCCGCTAATCTTGAATATCGCGTTGGAAATATTGATTATGTTCAATATATTCAAAATATAGATTCTGCGATCAGGACCAGACAGGAATTTTTAAATCAACAAATTGAGTATTATATTTTAAACACTCAATTAAAATATTTAACCGGTAAATAAAAAAATTAATAATATGAAAATTAAAATATTTTTAGGACTTTTAGTTTTTGCAACACTTCTATCATGCAATACTAAAAACAATGTCGAACAAAAAGAAGAAGAACATGAGGAGCATAACGAATCAGGAATTGTTATTCTCAATAAAAAACAACAAGAAGCTCTTGATCTAAAACTGGATACTTTCCAAATGCGTAATCTTACAACCACTGTAAAAACCAATGGTCAGCTAAAGGTACCTCCGGCAGCAACAGCTGAAGTCACAGCTATAATCGGTGGAAATGTAAAAAAGATCAAAGTTTTTCAGGGTGACAAGGTTTTCAAAGGACAGGTATTGCTCATTCTTGAACATCCGGAATATATTTCTCTTCAGGAGCAATTTGCTGAAACAGCTCATAAACTTGAGTTTTTGAAACAGGAATTTGAAAGAAGGAAAGAATTGTATGAAAACAATGTTGGAGCAGGTCGTGATTTTCAAAAAACAAAAGCGGAATACAATACCGCTAAAGCAAGATATGAAGGATTAAGATCGCGCTTGAAATTGCTGAATATTTCCCCTGAAAAAGTATTGAAAGGAGAAATCACAAGTACGATTGCCATAAAATCTCCAATAAATGGTTTTATAAATGATACAAATGTGAAAATCGGTAAATATGTGGATCCAAAGGATGTATTATTTGAAATTAGTGATAATACTGCTATTCATGCAGATTTCGTGATCTATGAAAAAGATGTTCATCTTGTAAAAAAAGATCAAAAAATTCATTTTACGGTATCAAATAAACCGGAAAAAGAATTTACAGCTACGGTATTTGCTATTGAAAAAGAATTTGAACCCAATTCAAGAGCTGTACATATCCATGCAAAAATAAATGAGAAAACAAACGGACTGATCCCCGGAATGTATGTCACAGGACATTTGCACACAGATGGGAAATATACACGTACTCTTCCAAATGATGCTATTGTAACTGAAGGAACCAAGTCATTCATTTTTGTTGTTGATAATGATGCAATGGAACATGATGATGAAAATGCTGAACATGATGAACATGGAAGTACTCAAGAAGCCGGGCATGAAGAAAGTGAAGAGCATGGTCATGAACCGGAAGAAGGAAGTCTTGCATTCAAAATGGTTGAAATTATTACCGGAGACAAGGATGATAAATATACTGAAGTTAAATTGATAAACCCTTTACCGGAAAATACCAAGATAGTAATGAACGCAGCTTATTATTTACTGGCAGATATGAATAAAGAAGAAACTGAACACGAACATTAAAAATTAATATTATGAAAGAAATAAAAGCATTTGTAATACCAAATAAATTTTTAGAGTTTATTTGGTATAAGACCGAATCGGGTAAATGAAATTGTTCAACATCTTAAAGATAATAACTTTGAGAATCTGACTATTTCAAGTGCTGAAGGAACAGGAAAATTTCAGGATGAGAAAGCATTTGTTTCTCAAAAATTTTCAATTACCGACAGCCCAATTGCAAAAATAGAAATTGTAGTTGAAGATGAAAAAGTAGATAAGATAATACAAATTATTTCGGAATTCGGCA
>JALVEG010000037.1 GCA_027031145.1 Saprospiraceae bacterium
CCTTGCATATTTATCGCCAGGACATTTACATTTTACATTTTCAAAGAAATATCTATCTCCCGGTTTAGCCATATTAACTAATTTTTGAGCTTTAGGGCCATACCTTCCTCCTCTATTTTCAGCTACTTTCGGATCATCTCTTCTTGGTGATCTAACAAGTCTATATCCAACAATGTTACATTTTGCATCAAAATCAAAATTATTCAAAGTAGGAATAATACCTTTATTCAATTTAAACTCTCCGGATGAAATACCACCACTCATTTTTCTTCCCAATTTTGCAACAGGATCAGGAATCCTTTTTACTCTAAATTCCTTTTTTGTTGGTTCAATACCGGGAGCAGAAACATTTACATAAGCAAATTCTCCTTTTTTTGTAGGTCTTGTTACTCTCACATTATATGTTCCATCAGCATTTTTGGTAATAGTACCACCACCTGCACCAGACATACTAACTTTCATAGCATTACTTGAAATTCCTGAAGCGGATACTTCCACCGGATTATCAACTCCTATATAAAATACATTCATTTTAATTGGAGATATAGCAACAGATCTTTCACCTACCTCATAGGAGAAAGTCTCATCGTATGTTTTCACTTCATTTGTAACAGGGTTTGTAACCTTAATGGAAGCTTTATATGTTTTCTTACCGGTTGTTGTAGCTGGCATAACCAATTTAGCAACACCGTTTTCGTCAGTAGGAAGTCTGCGTCCATTTACGAATATATCAATTTTAGTATTGACTTTTTTTGAAGCAGCGGCTCCTAAAAATATTTTAGAAACATATTTATCTCCTTTAATAACATAGCTTTTTTCAGGAGCTGACATGACCAGGAAGTTATCTAATACGATTTCTTCTCCACCAACTTTCTTCAACAAATAGTTCAATACAGCAGCTTCGGAAGATTTAGCATCATTTTGAAATTTCCTGAATATTGGTAATGTTGACATCAAAGGCATGTGGTTAAATGTGAAATCAGCCCAGTTTCTACGTGGAGTGATATCATGTTTCCATGCTTCATCATCTATTTCCAATGGTATATTGGCTGCAAAATTAACTTGATCTGCTGTATCAATCAAGGATAAGAATTTATTTTTATATTCATGAATTTTATCATGGAGTTCCATTCCCTTTGGCCCTTCAGCCATAATACGGGTAGTAGCGTCATAATCCCGCTTACCTTTTAATACTTTAATTCCATTTAATACGATAGAATCACCGGCATCAATTTTCCCATCCTTGTTTCCTGATGCATCGATCAAAGTATCCAAAATGGATTCAACATAATCGGAAAACTCCTGTGAGTATTGATGAGCCAAAGGTGCTCTGTCTGCATATTTTTTATATTCGGGTTTTTTACTTGCTCTTTTTTCAATAAGTTTTGGAAGATTGGCATTCGCCTGATCCAAAGAAGCATTTGCATTTTTCAGTCCTTTTTCAACCATTTCAAAGGCATTAAATACAGCTGCGGATACATTAAGAGCAAGGAGAGCAGTCAGTACGATATACATCACGTTTATCATCAACTGCCGCGGTTCCTTAGGTATAGACATAATTTATTTATTTTAATATTAAACAATAAAAATTCAATTGTTAATTACCATTAACTCTTAACTTGAAAAGCAGAAAGAACATTTCCATAAACGCCATTCAATTGTTCCAAATTTTTATTTAATGAAGCCATATGCTCTTTATATTTAACTGTATCATCAGCAGTTTCACTTAAAGTTGCCATTGCTTCATTAATTCTTTTGTAGAAATTGTGCATTGATTTTGCATTTTCAGCTGTTTCGGTAAAATCTATTTCCTGAAGAGCTTTCAATGAACCAAGACTTTTGGACATTGCCTGAAGTTCTTCCAACATACCACCTAACTTAGATTCAACAGCATCTGCATTTAAAGGTCTGAAGTCACTATCCCCGCCTTCAGTTAAAGGTATCATTCTGGAATTATGTTTATCCAATCCTGGATATAATTTTTCCCAATAATAATCTTTTTCAGGTCCTATAATTCCTAAGAAAGCAAAAATAAATGCTTCTGTTCCAAGACCAACAGTAATAGCAAGGTTACCCCATGATTTACTGGTCAGTTTTCCAAGTGCACCCAACATTACAATAGAAGCGGCAACACCAATAATAAAATTTTTGAGATATTTAAACCATTGTGTGTGTACGAAAGTCATAATACATTTTTTTTAGATTAATTAATAATTTTTCGTTGCGAATATATTTAATAAAAATAGTTAATTTTAGTTAAAATCATTTATGGATCTACCAAGGAATGTCAATACTGACCTGAACCCAATATAAGATTTGGTAGTATCCTGAAATTCATAATCCCTTGTTCCGTTTTGAAGATAATAATAAACATCTTTCCATGAACCTCCTCTTATCACCTTCCTTTTTAATGCTAAAGGATCATCTTTTCTTGCATTGTATGAGATATTTGGATTAAGGTCATGTTCGGTTTGATATCCATAATTATAATATGCTGTAGATGTCCATTCTGCAACATTTCCTGCCATATTATATAATCCGTAATCATTTGCGAAATAAGCATCTGCCTTAACGGTTATCATACCACCGTCTTCACCATAATTACCTCTTCCCGGTTTGAAATTGGCAAGCGGACATCCTTTTGCATTTCTAACATAGTAAGATCCCCACGGATAAGCTGCTCGTTCGTGTCCACCTCTTGCAGCCCATTCCCATTCAGCTTCGATAGGGAGACGAAATTCTTCTGTATTCACCTCAGCCCCGCTAAAGCTATCCCACAGCTTAGTTCTCCAAAAATTGAAAGCTTTTGCCATATTCCAGTTTACACCAACAACCGGATAATCATCATAAGCAGGATGCCAAAAATAATTACGGGTAAAAGGTTCATTGTAAGAATATGCAAAATCTCTTATCCATACCAGTGTATCCGGGAAAATATTAACTTTTTCTTTATGAATTAATGAGGATCTTAAATCATCCGGATCCTGATGAGCAGCTTTTTGCCAGTCAATCCACTGATATTGATATACAAGTTTTCTTGTATTAAGCTCTTTTTTGCCATTGATCATCATATCTCCCTGATAAAACATTTCATCAAGTCCTTCATCTGACCAATCCAATTCAACATCCCAATCAATCCATTCATTATCATAATCGTCCGGCAAATAATCATCCATAATAGCATGAGCTATGGAATCTCTAACGTAATAAACAAATTGACGATATTCATTATTGGTAATCTCAGTATCATCCATATAAAAACCACTAAGTGATACGGCTTTAGGTCTTTTGATATATTGGTGAAACATATCGTTATCATCCTGACCCATTTGCATATATCCTGATGGAATATAAACCATACCATAAGGATTAATACCTTTCCATTTCGGCCTGTCCTGAACTCCTGTCAATTGACCTGTTTCTCTTTTCCCACATGATGACAAAAGAAGGATAAACATAATTACCCCTAGAGAAATTATTGCTTTTTTCATAGTTAATTCAATAAAATTTAACCAAATATTTATAAAACGAGCGTAAAGATATGTCGTTTTTTAAATAAACAAAAAAATAACTTAAAATATTAATAAAAAAATTCTTGCCTTTTATTTAACAAATATTTAACGAATATATTTTATTCTTATTTCCTAAAACACACATTTAAATATCTATAATATATAAATTTATAAAAATTAATGATTTCCAAAGTTTCTAAAAATACACACACGGTTCTCTTTTCAATATCAACTCTAAAGTCGGGGATTAAAAATAACAGCCGGTAATTTTATATTATTTTTTAAATTTCCAAAATCATACGTTATTTTAAATTCATGAGTACCATCTTCAATACTGCGAAGTGAAGTCAGAGAAATATCATAAGCATAGATAATTCTGAGCTTTGAATTAATATTTCCGCCAAGTATAATCGATAGCGCATCAAATGTATCCGGTGAATAACCTCTTGCATTTATACCTGCCAATATACTTTTATAATCAGCTGTAAATCCAATATTAGTTTGCAAAAGTATAAAATCAGATTGTATCAAACCAAATATTTTCAAATAAAAATCATTATTTATACCAAAAATATATTGCCAATTAACTTTTAATAAATCATGAAACCTATATGAAAAATTGTTTTTGCTTAATGATATATTTTTATCAAATACTATTCCAATTTCAATATTTTTGTAATTATACAATCCAAAAATATTAAAATTATAAAAACTAAGGTTTTTTAACACTAAATTATCAAGGAAACCATCATTATGGTCAATATTTTCATTTTGATAAATACCTTCAGGTGTTATAATTTCATTATTATTATTTGAAATATTCAGCAATCCCGAACCCAAACCAAAGGAAAACAAACCATAATATTGAGAAAAAACATAATTATATGTCATATTTATTGAAAAAATATCCTGTATCCCATGTTTTTCCGATTTGATTTTAACCCCTGTGCCTCCGTGAAATCTATATACCGGTTGATTATATGAGATTAAATAATATTTAGGGTTTCCAGGTAAACCAACCCATTGTTCTCTGATATTCAAACTTAGAATCCTGTTGCCTGTCAAGCCACCAAAAGCACTATTAACACTATATTTATCAAATGCATATAGAGATGATGGTGCAATATTCTGAGCAAATATTCCCGTATATAGAAATAATCCAATAACAATTAGTGTCCATTTGTAGTTAAACAGCTTATATGAAAAAAATATTTTTAAACAATATGTACTATTATTAATAATGAACAACATCTTTTAAGAGAAATAATACTTATTCAGCGCGAATCATTTTGACTAAAAAAACACCCTATAAAAATAATTATAAAAAATATAACATTGCAATTTAAAAAGATTATTTATAAAAACAAAAATAAATAGATAAAGCAATGATAATTTAACGTATTTTTGCAATCTGGATAACAATATATGATTAAAATCGGAGACTTGGAAATAGGGGAAAACCCATTATTGCTGGCACCAATGGAAGATGTAAGTGATCCTCCATTCAGGTTGCTGTGCAAAGAAAATGGCTGTGATATGATGTTTACCGAATTTGTTTCGGTTGAAGGCTTAATAAGAAATGTAGACAAAAGCCTGAAGAAACTTGAATTGCTACCTGAAGAACGTCCCATAGGGATTCAGATATTCGGTGCAGATACAGATTCTATGGTAGAAGCAACAAAAATGATTGAACCATACAAGCCTGATGTGATCGATATTAATTTCGGATGTCCGGTTAAAAAAGTTGTAAACAAAGGAGCGGGTGCAGCTATTCTGAAAGACATTGACAAAATGGTTTCTATGACCAAAGCGATTGTCAATGTGACAGATATTCCTGTTACGGTGAAAACCAGACTGGGCTGGGACAGTGAATCTATCAAAATTGCTGAAGTAGCAGAAAGATTGCAGGATGCCGGGATCAAAGCATTATCCATACATGGAAGAACCCGTAAACAAATGTACAAAGGGCAGGCTGATTGGACAGAAATCGGTAAATTGAAAAGAAATCCACGGATCACTATTCCTATTTTCGGGAATGGAGATATCGATTCACCGCAAAAAGCATTGGAATATAAAACAAAATACGGTGTTGACGGATTAATGATCGGCAGGGCTACAATCGGTAATCCATGGTTATTCAGGG
>JALVEG010000038.1 GCA_027031145.1 Saprospiraceae bacterium
ATGATGAATTTCTGGGAAAAGGAAGTATCACTATTTCAGAAATCGTTTCTAAAAGTCCGTCATTATGTGCCGTATCGGATTATGCCAGAATACACCTTGACAGAAGATTGACCTGGGGAGAAACCAAGAAGTCAGCGGTAAAAGAGATCGAAGAATTAATTCAGGGAATGAATGCGAAAGTAACAGTTTTGAACTATTGGGAAAAAGCATATACAGGTCTTGAATATGGTATGGAAAAATACTATCCGACCTGGAAAATCCCTGAAGATCATTATATAGTAAGAACAGGAGCAAGTACATTTAAAAAGTTATTTGAAAAAGATCCCAAAATAGATAAATGGACCTTCTCAACAAATGGTGTTACCATCAATGGAATATATGGTATTCCCACTATTGGATTCGGTCCGGGAAATGAAGTTTTGGCTCATGCTCCAAATGAAAAAGTAGCGATCGATGATCTTGTAGCTGCATCAGCTTTTTATGCTGCATTTGCGTATGAATTGGAAGAATGATGTATGTAGTATCTGCACGAAAAGTCAACAATGTATTTATATTTTTTGTAACTATTCAGGTAGAATCATTTTGATTGAAAAAACCTCTTTTTTTGCCATATTTCAGCTCTTTTTTTTGACGTAGCTCCACTCCCGCATTTTTGCGGAACAAGTTATGCCTTCAAAAAATAAGCTTCATCTGACAAAAAAATCGAATTTTTTCATCTCAAAAGCATCCACCTGAGTAATTACTATTTTTTTTATCCGCTGACGGAAGTATGAATGCTTATTTGTTATGCTCTTGTGCTTTTTTTTCTTTTTTTACAATCCGGTCAATTTGTATTTTATTTTCAGGTAAATAATTCAATGCTATATCCCAAATTATTTCATAATCAATTCCAAAATATTCATGGCTTACTTTGTTTCTTAATAAATACATTTCAGCCCAAGGAATCTCACTATATTTCTCTTTAATCTGTTTTGGTAAATTTTTCGAGGCTTCACCAATGACTTCAAAGTTTCTAATAACAGCATCAACTGTTTTGTAATCTCGTTTAAATCTAATGAAACTAAAACCATCTATATATTCAGCAATTCTACTCATAGCGATTTGAATATCTTCAAGATATAAAAGATATATTCGATCTTCCTTTTTCATTATATATATTTCACTTGCTTTAAGATTACTTCCTTTATTTGTTCTTTGAGTGCATTTTTGGTCACTAAATCAATTTTTCGATTAAATATTTTTTCTAAATATAATTCAAGTGAAAAATATTTCCATCCAATAGGTCTTTCAAGTTCTATAAGAATATCAATGTCACTATTTTCAGTAAACGTTTCGTCAGAGAATGAACCAA
The DNA here is from genome assembly GCA_027031145.1 of Saprospiraceae bacterium. Classification (GTDB taxonomy): domain Bacteria; phylum Bacteroidota; class Bacteroidia; order Chitinophagales; family Saprospiraceae; genus JADJGA01. The sequence continues at coordinate 1,352 of JALVEG010000038.1, forward strand.
AAAGCCCAATTTTCTTTACCGAATACTCTTTATATAGCATAGGTTTTAATTCCTTTAACTTTGATAATATGTCTTTTTTTGATATCATAGTACAAATTTAAACTTTTTATCCAAAACTTACTCTATCGAAGAGTTTTGTCTTTCCGGCATAAAGCATAGAGCATTCATATACGGAACAAAATTATACATTTATTCCGCATTTTCCAAAAATACACCTAAAATATAAAGATAAATTCAAGTTATCAAACGGACTATTTAGAGCTTACATAAAAACACCATATAACTAATGCGTCAGGAATTAAATAAATTCAGTATAGATCGCAGAAAATTATGTCAGAATCAAGGCAATCAAACGGGAGTTATGCCATAGTATAATGATTGTTTGATAAACGAAGAGTCTGGCAAAAAGAGCAAGATATATACTGAAGGAATTTAGTTCCTGATGCACTATTGTCAATTTGAATATGTAGATCAGGACAGAAGAGAGTGATTGTTGGTTTTATATGCCTTAATTATAGCTTTATTATATTTTTGTCGTCTAATTCTTTGTGCTTTATTATATTTTTTGTTCATTTGTATATACATTATTGTGTTAAAAACTATAAAGTATTGTTAAACAGGTTTGTTTCTATTTTTACCTTGAATTGTTGTTTTTCAACCATATATAATAAGGAGAGTTTACTAAAGGAATTCTCTTTCGTACTTTTTTAATATAATCTCAATAGTTTTTAGTGGTAAAAATACTCAAATGAGAAATATAAAATATAAATTAGTTATAAAAATATAAATTTATGAAGATGCGTTTAAAGAGAAAAATTAAAAATTTAAAACGATTAAAAACCAACCTTTATAAAAAAGATTTCCTGCTTACATGGGAAAAAAGCGAAAAAGATCTGAAGATGATCCTGGAGGTTGCAGATATTTTGAAGCAGATGAGGGAAGAAAATATTTCGCCGAGAGTTTATGACTCCGGTCTCGCCGTATCTATTTTCAGGGACAAATCTACCAGAACCAGATTTTCTTATGCTTCTGCAGCCAATCTGCTGGGATTGGAAGTTCAGGATATGGATGAAGAAAAATCCCAGATCGCTCATGGTGAAACCGTAAGAGAAACAGCAAATATGATCTCTTTTTTAACGGACTTTATCGGAATTAGAGATGATATGTTCCTTGGGGAAGGAAATAAATATATGAGAGAAGTGGGAGAAGCTTTGGATGAAGGATATGAAAACGGTGTATTGCCAAATCGTCCCGGTATCGTCAATCTTCAATGCGATATGGATCATCCCACCCAATCAATGGCGGATCTGTTGCATTTGAAAAATGAATACGGTTCACTTGACAAACTAAAAGGCAAAAAGCTTGTGATGAGTTGGGCATATTCGCCCAGTTATGGAAAACCTCTATCGGTTCCGCAAGGGATAATCGCTTTGATGTCGCGTTTCGGTATGGATATAGAACTTGCTTATCCCGAAGGATATGATTTGATACCTGAAATAGTGGAAATAGCAAAGAAAAACGCTAAAAAAAGCGGAGGTTCATTCAAAATCAGTCATTCGATGAAGGAAGCGGTCAAAGATGCCGATATTGTTTATCCTAAGAGTTGGGCTCCTTTCCATATTATGCAACAAAGAACTGAATTACTAAAAGCAGGAGATAAAAAAGGACTTGATGCTCTGGAAAAATCCTGTCTGGCTGAAAATGCCAAATTCAAGGATTGGGAATACAATGAAGAAAAGATGAAACTCACTAAAAACGCAGAAGCATTATATATGCATTGTCTTCCCGCTGATATTTCCGGTGTTTCATGCAAAGAAGGAGAAGTTGAAGACACGACTTTTGAGAAATTCAGACTCAAAACCTATCATGAAGCGGGTTACAAACCATATATCATAGCTGCAATGATGTTTACTAACCGGTTTAAGAATCCCGGTAAGATGTTAGGGAAGATATTGGAAGAGGGGAAGAAGAGGATGGGGGTGTAAGGAAAATAATTATTTCCTCCTCAAAAACTTCCCTTTATTCTTTTTAAGCATTTTTCCATTATAAATGGCTATTTCTCCGTTTACAATGACAAATTCGGGAGCTCCTTTTGTGCTAATTCCCTCGTAGATGTTGGTATCGCAATTCTGATGATGGTTATGGGCTGAGATCTTGTTTTCTTTGTTTGGATCCCAGACAACCAGGTCTGCATCCGAACCAATGGCTATTTCTCCTTTTTTAGGATATAATCCGAAAATTTTAGCAGCATTGGTTGAACTTGCATTTACAAATTGTTGAAGAGAGATCTTGCCTTCAAGTACTCCGTAAGTATATAGCAATGCCAATCTGTGTTCGATTCCTCCTGCTCCGTTAGGGATTTTTCTAAAGTCTTCAATACCTGCTTCTTTTTGTTGCAATGTAAATGGACAATGATCAGTTCCAACTGTCTTAATTACTCCTTTGGAGATAGCTTTCCAAAGGGCTTTATTATCTTTGTGCTTTCGCAAGGGAGGGCTCATGATATAGGGTGCTACCTTATAAAAATCTCCGGTATATTTTGATTGGTCAAGTGTCAGGTATTGAGGGCAGGTTTCTGCAAAAACAGTTTGTCCTCTTGCTTGTGCTTTTTTAATGTATTTCAATGATTTTTTGGATGAAACATGGACGATATACAGGGGGCATTTTGCTTTTTTTGCCAATTTAATTGCTTTTTTTACTGCCAGTGCTTCCAGTTTTGCCGGACGGGACAAATAATGATATTCGGGAGATAATTTATTTTCTTTTGCAAAGGCGTTTCTCAATTTTTCGATTTCATCCCCCAGTTCACAATGCATTGTTACGATCCCACCGTATTTCCCCACAATTTTCATTACTTTATAAATATCTTTATCATCAAGTCCGATCGTATTTTTATAAGCCATATAGACTTTAAAGGAAGTGATTCCTTTTTTAATACATTTTTTAATTTCTTTTTTTAATGAATCTCTCCATTCAATGGGACTGACATGAAAAGAATAGTCTATTAAGGAGTTTGCTGCTTCTTTTTTACGTTTTTTGAGCGCATCACATAAAGATTGTCCTTTGTTTGGAGTGACAAAATCGATAAGGGTTGTTGTTCCTCCAAACAGTGCGGCTTTACTTCCTGTATAAAAATCATCTGAGGAATATCCGGCCGGAGTTGGGAGGTGCATATGAACATGAGGGTCGATTCCTCCGGGGAAAATCAATTTGCCGGAGGCATCGATGATCTTATCAACATTTTTAGGTAAAATATTTTTTTCGATTTGAATGATCCTGCCGTTATTGGACAGAATATCGGAGTTAAAAATTTTGTTTGAAGTAATGATTTTTCCGTTTTTTATAAGCAGTTTCATAGTATAAAGGTACTGTAATTTTTTAAATAAAGTTCTTAATATAAGCTTTTTATCAAAATGTTAACCTGATTAAATCAGAAATTATTAACTTTTCTATGAATTCCATCTTTTAAATGTGCCTCTCCAAAATTAATTAATAATCCAAGTCTTTTTTCTGCTATTTTTAGATGAGTGATAATTTGTTTATGGTCAGCTTCAACTACAAGCATTTTTGATTTTAATTCTATAATAATTTCATTTTCTACTAAAATATCTATTCTATATCCTAGCCCCATATTTTGCCCATCATGTTTTACTTTCACCCCGACTTGTCTCAAGCAATTTATCCCTGCTTTTTCTAGTTCGTAACAAAGAACAGATTCATAAAAACTTTCTAACATACCTGGACCATATTGGGTATGTATTTCAAAACAAATATCTATAATTTTACTAAATAAGGCATTTAATTCATCTCTTGTTTTTTTCATTTTAATTTCATTATTATTTATAAATATATCAAAATTATATAAAACTGTTATTATATAAAAATTTTATTTGAATAGCTATAGTTTTTCGGCTAAAGCATTTAAGATTATCCTTAATTTCCCGCTAAGGTCGCGGAGGGTACCGCTAAGGAGCGCCAAGTTATATTCTTTGATTTAAAAAAATTGAAGTTATTGCCTTACTAAGCACTTTGCGGTACTTTGCGTGTCCTTTGCGATACTCTGCGGGAGATTTTTTGCAAGTTTATCGTTACAATAAATGTTTCTTATTTTCCCGCTAAGGTCGTGGAGGGTACCGCTAAGGAGCGCCAAGTTATATTCTTTGATTTAAAAAAATGTAATTATCTTACTAAGCACTTTGCGAAACTCTGCGTGTCCTTTGCGGTACTCTGCGGGAGATTTTTTGTAAGTTTATCGTTACAATAAATGTTTCTTATTTTCCC
>JALVEG010000039.1 GCA_027031145.1 Saprospiraceae bacterium
TTGATGTGGTCGCATTTGTATTCCAATGGTAACTATATGGTGGTGTGCCTCCACTTGCAGTTACTGTTGCACTTCCGTCCGATTGCTGACAGTGTGCATCAGTTTTGCTCATCAATGCATTCGGATTAGGATTTACCGTCACCCAAACATCATCTATATCTGTGCAACCATATGCATCAGTAACTGTAACTGTATATTTTGTTGTACTGGTAGGACAAACTGTTTTAGATTGCCCTGAACCTAATCCATTATTCCATGTATAAGTGTAAGGTGGAGTACCACCTGTCGCTGTCGCTGATAAAGTTGTACATTCACCTGAACATATCTCAACATCGGATCCGGCATTTGCTACAACACCGCTTCCTAAAACCACCTGATAGTCTTCTACTTCTCCGTCCAAATAAGTACCTGTTGGTCCAGCTCCCTGATCTGTTTCTATAATAAATCTTGCATAAGATGTTCCGCAATTTACATTAGACGGAACTGAGATATCAAAAGTATGAGACCCATCCGGATTTCCCTGATTTGTCCCCACTTCATAATCAACTATTATTTGTTCATTGCTGTCAAAATCTCCGTCTCCATTCCAATCAATCCAACCGGAAATAAAGCCATCATTCACATTATCCGTATTCCAGGAAATTGCTATTTGCTTAGTAGTACCTCCATTAAATGTATTTCCTCCAACAAATGTCACTCCGTCATCATCATCATTTCCATCATTATCGTCTCCATCTGCATTTGTTGAATATTGCATCCCTGATTCTTCATCTACAGAATTACCTAATTCCATTAGGTTAAATATTTCTACACTAATCTCTCCATAACTGGAAGGATTGTCACCATAATCAAATTCTGTACATTCCGCTTCAGAATTTACTGCGCCGGCCATAACCCAGGATTGTCCGTCAAGATTATTATCTCCGGGATATTGCCCGTTTCTGGTATCCACATCAATTTGCATACTGGTTGAACTTCCGGGTACATTAGGAACAGTAACCTTAACTAAATTAATACAGCAACTGTTAAGATTTGGATCAGGTCCAAAGATTGTTGTACTTGCAGAAGCTCCACCTGCGCTGGCTGTAACCGTTAAATACCTCCCATCTGTTGATAATTCAGAAATTGGCAGGATTACATCTATATCTCGTGGTCCATTATCCGCATGGATTGGGATATTGAAAGTAACTATATTATTATATCCGCTTTCATCAGTAAAAGTACCGGTAGATGATACTTTTTCTGTAATATTTCTATAAGCGTATACTGTCAATGATTGCAAACCCCAATTTGAACCGCAGTCATTTCCATTTGTTTGTGCATTGGTATATATTGAAGAATAATTTCCCTGAGGCAGTATTCCACTATAAACATAAGAATCGTGAGAAGAAGCATAAGTTTGTTCAAGGTCATAGGAATTATTATCTTGATCAAATACATGAACGCAAGTCGGTTCAGCATTTTTATAAACTACTTCAACGACTGTTTGATAAACATTACCTGAATTAGGAATATCGACATGGCTATCAGGATTACCATCACAATAATCTGTTCCATCTGCATAAACGTCTACTCTTTTGCAGTCATCGCATGTAAAGTCCCAATCTGACGGTGTCGGTAAAACATTGCATCCAGAAGAATAATCCATACAAATGCTGGACGGGTAAACAGAATTTCCAGTTCCTCCATTATCACCATATTGGCTATCATCATAATGAGCTATTATTATTTCATCAGTACCATTGGGTAAATAAAATTGCCCGTCAAGAGATCCAACCCAATCATCAGATTCAACACCGGTATCAATACCATCTTGGGTATATGATGATGTATGAACAACACTACCGTTTTTTAAGAAAACCACTCTCCATTGTTCATGCGATTGTTCACCGGTATTAGACCTTCCACAGTATCCATCCCAAGAAATAGCTTCGGTAATAGTAATATATACCGCACCAGAAAATTCAGCAGGATAAGGTCCGGGAATAGTATATTGAGTTGCACTGCAACCACTACATAAATGTCCTGAATTTGAAGTAATATTACAACCGTCAACTTGTATATTATTATCCCAGGAAAACACACCTGCGCCGGTTGTACAACTCTTTGATGTCGGAGGAACAGGCCCTGCATCAACGCAACCTACAATTGATTCATAATCTGAATAAATATCCATAGTATGAAGTTTGGTGGCATATGCAGTATTTACATTAATTATCCATGCTGTATTGTCAGTTTCCGAAGGTCCGTCATATCCAGTACTTCCGTAAAAATTACCATCATTGTGAAATGACAGTCCTTCCAAATCGTCCAAATCTCCACCAGAATAGTGTAATCGTCCAATATCTGTTACTGCTCCCGTATTTTTATCAATTTTCACTAACCTTTCATCTGCACCGTCATTATGATTTACTGTAGCATACATTTGTCCATCAGAGGGATCTATTGCTAAATCATCCACATCATTCAAGCCAACAACAGGAGTTGTTGCTATTACAACATAGTCATTTCCACCAAATGCACCGGGCACAAAAGCCCCTGTATTAGTATTTATCTGAAATAATAAATCATCACCACCTTCTCTATTTGAACCATAAAGAATTCCTGTTGAAGGATCATAAGTCAAACCATCTACGTCATCAAAAGTCTTAGAGCCTTCAGAACCATTTCCTGTACCAAAATCACCAATAGGAGTAAATGCACCTGTATTCCAGTTTAAAGTTCCAAAAGTACCGTCATTAGCAGCATATAAAGTTTGTTCGTCCAAAGATATAACAATAGCTTCAATACCATCAACTCCTGTACTTCCAATTTCAGTAGCTCCGGCACTACCATCTTTTGGCATATATAATAATTTATCATCACTATCGGAAACAGTATATAAATAATCGCAATCAGGATGATTAGTACAACTTGTTACTTCAAAATTATCCGTATCCTTATCCTCCCAACAATCTCCACCACAATCCTTCCATTGCAACTTTATATAATATGTACCGACAGGTCTGGGATCAAAGCTAAAATTTCCGTTTGAAGAATTATTAGGCAAGTCTTTAACTTCTAATTCATTATCTCCTGAATCAAATAAAACTAATCTCCACTGACCATCACCATTTGCTTCATAAGTTCCCACAATATCTTCATTATTACATACCGGCTCCGGTGTTACATTAACATCACCATCGCAATTAGGACTAAACACAAAATATTTTAAACCTTTATTAACATCATCTAACAAATATAAATCAGATTTAACTTTTTCTTGTTTAGTTTTTATATCTCTCTTCTTTAATAATATATCATTATATAAATCTTCAAATGATCGATATATATTTTGATTTGAGAAATTTCCAATAGCATCTGTATAATCTAAAGTTACTGCATTAAGTAGTGTATTACTATCTCCTGAATCCATATCAATTGAAATAGTAATTCCTTTAAAAGGAAACAGAATTGTAAATAAAACAATTGCTGAAATTATTCTAAATTTTGTAAAAAAAGTAGTCATTTTAAATATATTTGATTATTAATTAATTAAATTTCAAATTACATTTATCTCAATAAATTTTTATAATAAATGCAATACACAGGTATGCATATGACACACCTTATCACTCTGAAAGACAAGAAAAAACAACCATCCCCTATCTTTTTTAAAAAAAGTTATTGAAATTTTTTACGTTAAAATTTATTCTAATCTATATACATTTGACTTTCAAAAACAATATTGAAAATAATTAAATTCTACTATAAAAAATATAATTAAAAAAAGTGAAAAAAATCGTTTTTTTAGTCAGAAATCGATGAAAATCTATATTATTTTGGAGTGTTATTTGAATTGTAAAAATATTTAGTATATAACATTGATTTTTTTATCATATAAATCAAACTAATATGTTTATGTATATTTCATTTTTTTACTTTTCTTCAATTATTTTATTACCTTTGCATGTTCAAAAAATGTATAGTGTTCGTATAAAAACACTATGTATTATATAACTCCGTTTTTAGTTGAGAAAAAACAGTCATTATAAACAATAAAATATTTAATCATGTCAAATAATAATTCTAATATAATATGGACAAAAGTTGATGAAGCTCCTGCTTTGGCGACATATTCTTTATTACCAATCGTAAATGCTATTACTAAAACTGCCGGCATTGAATTAAAAACAAAAGATATTTCATTGGCAGGAAGAATTTTAGCAAATTTTCCTGATTATCTGAAAGAAGATCAGAAAGTTCCTGATGATCTGGCTGAATTGGGAAAATTGACAGGAGACCCAAATGCAAATATCATCAAATTACCGAATATTTCAGCTTCGATCCCTCAGCTACAGGATGCAATTAAAGAATTGCAGGAAAAAGGATACAACGTTCCTGATTTTCCTGAAGAACCTAAAACAGATGAAGAAAAAGCATTGCGCCAGAGATTTGCGAAATTATTGGGCAGTGCTGTAAATCCTGTTCTACGTCAAGGTAATTCAGATAGAAGAGCAGCTGAATCCGTGAAAAAATTTGCACAGAAATATCCCCATAAAATGATGAAACCATGGCCGGAAAATTCAAAATCCCATGTAGCTCACATGAATGATAATGATTTCTACGGCAATGAAAAATCAATAAATCTGCCTGAAGACACCGATTTTAAAATAGTTTTGATCGAAGATAATGGCAATGAAATAATTTTAAAAGCTGATCTTTCAGGTATAAAAGACGAAGTTCTGGATTCAACTTTTATGAGTAAAAACGCACTCAAAGATTTTTATAGCAAGCAAATTCAGGACGCTAAAGATAAAGGTGTTTTATTATCATTGCATCTAAAAGCTACAATGATGAAAGTTTCAGATCCGATAATGTTTGGACATGCTGTTGATGTATTTTACAAAGAAGTTTTTGATAAACATGCTGAAACTCTTGATAAGTTGGGTTTTAATCCTAATAACGGTTTATCAGATCTTTATGACAGAATCAAAAGCCTACCGGAAAAAGAACGAAAAGCAATTGAAAATGACATTAATGATTTGTACAAAAACAGACCGGCTCTGGCAATGGTAGATTCCGATAAAGGAATTACAAATTTGCATGCACCTAATCTGGTGATAATTGATGCTTCAATGCCCGTTGTAATAAGAGACGGGGGTAAAATGTGGGGACCTGACGGAAAATTACATGATACAAAAGCTATAATTCCCGATCGTTCTTATGCCAGAATGTATCAGGTAGTGATTGAAGATGCACAAAAACACGGCGCATTTGATCCTGCAACCATGGGAACAGTTCAAAATGTGGGATTAATGGCCCAAAAAGCTGAAGAATACGGCTCTCACCCGACTACATTTGAAATTCCTTCTAACGGGACAGTAAAGGTATTGGATGACAAGGGGAATGTCATGATGGAAAATAAAGTAGAAACCGGAGATATCTGGAGAATGTCAAGAGTTAAAGATATACCTGTTAAAGACTGGGTAAAACTTGCTGTAACCAGAGCCAAAGCAACAGGATTTCCTGCAATTTTCTGGCTTGACGAAAATCGTGCTCATGATCGCCAATTGATAAAAAAAGTGGAGAAATACTTAAAAGACTATGATACTT
>JALVEG010000040.1 GCA_027031145.1 Saprospiraceae bacterium
ATGACAGGGTTGGATAAAATAAAATTTTTATTCAGTGCAAATAAAGGATCAGACTTCAAACCGGTAAAGGATGTGGCTTCAGGAGGAGAACTGTCAAGGTTAGCACTTGCTATTGAGGCAACTATCGCTGATAAAATGGCACTTCCCACTTTGATATTTGATGAAATAGAAGCCGGTATTTCAGGTGAAGTTGCAAGGAAAATGGGAACGATCCTGCATCAGCTTTCGGCAAGGCATCAATTGATCAATATTACACATTCACCTCAAATAGCAGCAGAAGCTGATTATCACTACTTTGTTTACAAATATATTTCAGGAAATAAAACAAAGACAGGCATTAAGTTGTTGTCAAATGAAGAAAGAATTATTGAACTTGCAAAAATGCTAAGTGGTGATCCTCCATCGGATTCTGCAATAAAAAATGCAAAAGAACTTATTAACAAAAATTAATTATAATGGCTTACGGTTTATTAAAAGGGAAAAGAGGTGTTATTTTTGGTGCCTTGGATGAAAATTCAATTGCTACTCATGTAGCAAGAAGAGCTATAGAAGAAGGAGCAAAAATAGTGCTTACTAATGCTCCTGTAGCTTTCCGGGCAGGAACTATTAAAAAATTGGCAGAAGATCTTGGAGTTGAAGCGATTCCGGCAGATGCGACAAATGTTGATGACCTGAAAAATCTTTTTGAAAAAGCACCTGAGATTTTAGGTGGAAAGATTGATTTTGTTCTACATTCTATCGGAATGTCTGTGAATATCAGGAAAAAAAGAGAGTATTTTGATCTGAATTATGATTGGATGCAAAAAACTTATGATATATCAGCTATTTCATTTCATAAAATGATGCAGGTTGCTCATAAACTTGATTCGTTGAACGAAGGCGGATCTATTATTGCATTGACTTATATCGCAGCAGACAGAACTTTCCCGTTCTATAGCGAAATGGCGGAAGCAAAAGCAATTTTGGAATCCTATGCGAGAAGTTTCGGATATCACCTGGGAGAAAGAAAAAGGATCAGAGTAAATACCGTTTCTCAATCTCCTACCATGACAAAAGCGGGTAGTGGAGTTAAAGGTTTCGCTGAATTTTTTGAATATTCTGATAAAATGTCTCCATTGGGAAATGCTGATGCAGCATCATGTGCCGACTATTGCATGACCTTATTTTCAGATCTGACCAGAATGGTGACGATGCAAAATCTTTATCATGATGGAGGATTCAGCAAAATGGGTATGCATCCCGGAATTATGACAGGAGAGTTGAGGATAATCTGATAGTTTTTGCTTAGGTTTTGATTTTTTGCAATGATTTGATGCTTTAGTATCAATCACGTGTTAAAAATCAAAAGATAACAAAAAGAATCAATTTCAAATTTGATGTGTTTTCGGGTAGATGCTAATTATAAATAATGATCTTTACAAAAGAATTTAGTATTTATAAATTTAAAGTTATCCTTTTATTTAAAACGATATATACCTTTTCAATTATAAATCCGAAAATCATCCAGAAGAAAATATAATCCAGCCGAATATATCCAAAGAAAGTTATTCCGCTTGTATATTCCCAGGGGCATTTTCCCACTATCATATCCAAAAGAAAACCCATTATAAATTCGACAAACAAAATTATCACTCCATAGATCAACATTCGTATAAATATATTGAGATTTTTGATTTTTTGATATCCTAAATCGAAAAGGGGTGCTATCAAACAATAGATAAAAAACATCCAGACATAAGATTCTCCTTTTAATGAAAGATCCAAATCATTGCCCATTGAGATATCTCGAATTAATCTTGAGAATGCCGTAAAAAATATTTCAGTTGTTATTCCCAGGGAGCCAAAAATCAGAGCAATAAGTAGTTTCTTTTTCATAATAATAAGGTGAGTGTGGGAATTTTCAGTATTATTCAATTAGGAAAGAGTTGTCTGATAAATTCTCTCTTGTATTAAATCGTTTCATACGGTTGAATTAATATATCAGCGGGTATCGCAAGTGCTTTACTGATTTTTCTTATAATATTTATACTCATTGGTCTTTTCTTAGACAATATTTCTGAGGCTCTACTTTTTAGACCTATTATTTTAGCAAGCTCCTTTTGATCTATATTCATTTGTTCCATTTTGAACTTAATTGCCTCTATTGGGTCAGGGTCAGGAAATTCACCTAACAATTCATTTTCATATTTTTCCATTAACATGACAAGAATTTGCAATTCATCATTTTCTTTAGTACCTGGTTCAGAATGAAATATTGATTCTAATCTATTAGAAGCTTCTTCATAATCTTTTTCTGTTTTTATTATTTTTATTTCCATTTTATATCGTTTTAGCATCAATTTTATCATATTCCGGATGTGTTCCAATGAACCTGATCCAGATAATTTGATTAACAAATGTGATTTTTACAATTAACCGGTATTTATTCCCTTTTATTTTAAATACAATTCTATCAGAACCAATAATTTTGCAACTACCAAATTGAGATTTAACTTTTTAATGCAAATATATAAAACTATATTATGGCAATAATATATATATACTGCCAATTATTAGTTTGATTTAAAATAGCATTTTTGAGTCAAATTTTTATTATAACTTTTTTAAATATCGGAATGATAACAACTCAAAGCAATGTATGTCTCACTTACCCGCTCTTAAAAAAAAGATGATAGTATTTCAATTAAGAGTGAATATTAATCAAACCATGGCTGCTAGTTTAGTTGCATACTACACACCATTACGTTTCATTATCGAACCACCGGATTGAGATATGTAATACTATTTTCTATTATTGTAACTACTCAGGTAGGGTGCTTTTGAGATGAAAAAATACGATTTTTTTGCCAGATGAAGCTTATTTTTTGAAGGCATAGTGGAGCTACGTCAAAAAAAATAGCTGAAATATGGCGAAAAAAGAAATTTTTTCAATCAAAATGATTCTACCTGAGTAGTTACCTATTATTTAATGCATGAAAAGAAAACTCCGGCTATTTTAGTCGAAGTCAATTACTCAATTATCCAAAAGCTACTTTTTCAGTTTTGTATATTCTTTTGCTGTAAGCACCGGTATTTTTGCATTCTTAAAATCTTTTAGATTCCTGGTAATTATTATATTTATTTCATTTTCAATTGCTGTGTAATATTGAATGGCATCTTCAAAATCTTTTGCATATAAATTTTGTAATTTTACACTGCAAAGATAATTGAAATTCCTCAAAGTTTTACATTTTATTAAGTTTGAGGAAATTTATTAGCAGTTAGTTTTGTTTTGGTGCTGCCTAACTCAAAGCAATGTATGTCTCATTTACCCGCTGCTATAATGAATAATAATAATAATTCAAAAATATAGAAATTCAGATGTAATTCAATACAGACTACTTGCCGGGTTATCGCAGAGCGGGATAGGCATTTCAGTCCGCTCAAAGTCCTGTTTTTTAGCATTTCGTGCTTTTTATTCTCCTTTCAATCTTTTAATCTCCTTATCAAAATCAGATTCATTATTTTTATCTTGAATTTTTCTGTATTTATCATATTCTTGTTCCGCTTTTAATTTTGCTTCCAATGCTGATAATTTCCCTTTGTCAGTAAGGATTAGATAATTTGACAACTCCAAAAAACGGTTTAAGAAGTTAATCCATTCACGCATTGTGGTACTGAAACATCCGATTTCAAAATTTTACCATTCGGAGCATGTTTCCAATTCGTTAGTCCCATATATAACTTTGCAGAGTCGGCTGATGTGTAAATTATCTCAGCTGCTGTTTTTCCAGTTATAGCCCAATGCAGTTTATTTTGAACTGTTGCAAAAAAAATCTTTTGTTAATATATCAGACTTGTCGTAATCTACGGAAAGTGCATAAATATCAGTTATTTTTTGATAAAACCTCCTTTCACTGGCTCGAATTTCTCGAATGCGTTCAAGTAATTCATCAAAATAGTCTTTTCCGAAATGTTTTCCTTGTTTTAATCGTTCATCATCTAATACAAATCCTTTAGTTATAAACTCTTTTAAGACCTTTGTTGCCCAAATCCTAAATTTTGTTGCTTTACTTGAATTTACACGATATCCAACAGCAATAATTGCGTCAAGGTTGTAAAAAGTTGTTTTGTAATTTTTCCCGTCGTCGGCAGTATGTTCCAAAATGGAACTAACTGAATTTTGCTCTAATTCTCCACTTCCAAAGATGTTTTTCAAATGTTTTGTTATTGCCGGTCTTTGCACTCCAAATAAATCAGCTATCTTCTTTTGAGTCATCCAAAAAGATTCATCATGATAGAAAACCTCAATTTTTATGTTTCCATGTTCTCCCCGGTAAAATATGATTTCAGATTCTTTTGCCATTCAAATTTTTCTTTCAAAGATAATCTTTTTTATCTCAATTTATTTTATTCATTGTAAATTTTTTATAATGAACGCTAACTCAAAGTAATGTATGTCTCATTTATCCTATTTTTTTAAAAAATTTCAACAACATTTAGATAATAAGATATACATTTCCCCTTACGATAAACCTACGGGGAACTATTTTTGGCATAAATGACTCTACTCCTGTGCTGATGCACAGGTTCTTCCACTGTCAAGTGAGATTTACTCACTTGATTTTTGATAAATCAAAACCGTTCAGTCATCCTCCTGTCGTTTCGTTGTTAGCGGAATACCTATGAGATTTTTTTTTAACGCAGGTTCTGACGAAAGGGAGATTGCCACGCTATCGCTCGCAAATTCGTAGCTTTTTTAACCGTTAATGATATTTGTTGGGAACAAATAAAAGGATTGTGGTAATTTTGAAACAGGATTCTGCGAGCTACTTGTCCGTCTCCTGACAGAAGCGTGGCAGTCTTGTTTCGCTTTGGTAAAATCATTAAAAAATCTGTAAAGGAGCGACAAGGCAAGGCTTAACCTGAATTATTCACAGATATTTCTATTACGAAAACCCGTGAATAATTCAGGTTAAAGTGAAAAGTGGTTAAAGTCGGGATTAACTACTTTAATCCCTTGAAGGGGCTCATTTATTTTTACTATTTCCAATAATCATCGCTCAAAAATAATACAGCTGCTTGATAAATGGTGTCTTTGAGGTTTTTCAATGCGTTTTAAAGAATTGAACAATAGCATTAGTACCATCAAATCCCGAATTGGAAATTCGGGGCAACTGGTGACCACAGTTTTCAACAGCAATTGCAACAACCTGAGTTCCGCCGGAACAATCGGAATAATCAACTATCCAGGTCTTTCCCTTGTCTGTATCTATAAAGGTGGTATCCGATACGGTTTTGTCGCAACCATTTGCCTCAAGCCAAATCTTAGTCGTTTCAGCAAAAGAAATATCATATCGTACACCATTGCTCGACAAGCCACCATAAAATTTTACGACCGGATCGTTTATTCCGTGCATCATCAGAATTGGCATCGGGTGGGAAGGTTCTAATCTCATTTCCGGGGCACTTTCCTTAACCCGGATTATTCATGCTTTTAGCTTTATGTAGATGCAAGGCATCGAAATACGCAGATATATCCTTATATTTCAAGTGTTTCGTAACGCAGCAGATGCATAAAGATAAAAGC
>JALVEG010000041.1 GCA_027031145.1 Saprospiraceae bacterium
TCGATTTTGATAATCCTTTTGCAATGGAAACGTGCGATATAGCAAAAGCGGGTTATCAATATCAATCGCATAATCCTTTATCAATATATCTTCTTCAACACCACCATAATAAAACCACATCAGATCTTCCCTGTCCTTCAGGCTCAAGTGAGACAGCCTGTTTTGATAATCCGTTTTGTAATTAGTTATTTTTTCAGACATGTCTCATACTCAATAGCGGTGCTTAACAAAAGTATAGCGCATTAAAAAGATGTGAAAATTTGAGGGTGAATTTAGAAATATTAACCAATATTCACCTTTCAAACACATTTTCGAGAAACTTAATCGGGAAATCCAAATTTATTACTTTGATTATTTTATATCCATTTATAAATATTGTATCAATTTTAACAATATGATTGACTAGATGGGAACGACGCAATATATCATTGTATTCGGGCTTGAGTAGGCTGTTTAACATGATAGTTTTGGACAGGAAAGTAAATGGAACTTAAAGAGCTACTAGCAGATACAGAAAATGACTGGATGCTCCAGAGTGTTATCGATACGCTGGCAATTAGTCAAAGTTTACCTCTACGCCTGCTTCACCTGGATGAATTTAATAATCTTTACCATTATTTTTTCAATTCAAAACCAGAAAACGCTCAATTTAAAAAACAATACCCGCAAAAATCTGATTTTGATCAATTTTGTTCAAATTTGGTTGATTGGGCTGATAGCAGTTTTTGTTGTGAAACCAATAACTATAATGATCAGTTAGATCAGCTTACTGATATTTATGATACGTTTAGTCATTATATTTTTCCTGTTTTGCCTGCCAAACTACATACACTCGAATTTTTAAATCAGACTGTTATTAAATCCTGGCGTATTTTTTCAGTATTATATCTTTATCATGAACTCTGCATAAGTAAAGGTACTAATAAAGAAAATAATATAAGACGGGGCGTTATAGAGAATACATACGGGTTAGAATTTTTTAATCTTAGTTATATGTCTGTTCCAGATTATCGCACCGAGAATATAGGTGGTAATACAAATAGTAAGTTACTGCTATTAATTGGTCCGGTCTTTATTCAAGAACAAGATTCCCTGTTAGATGAAAACACTCAGGATAAAACTGTTTATAAAAAAATTCAAAAGATTCTAAATGATTTTGCAAAAAACAGGCATGATAATATTCATATCCGTAAAAGCTATTTTAGGCAGGCACTACATCAAGAAACAATTTATTGTAAAGAGTATGTCAAGTCTCATTCAAAAACTGTTGCTGATTCATGGAGAGCTTTATTAAAAACAAAGATCGATGGGTATGATAAAACTACTCCAAAATTATTAAAACTTCTATCTCTTTGGGCTTTATTAATTACGCAGTTGCAAGATAAAAATAAAAGATATGGCGGTAATTTTGAACAAAACCAGTTGCTTTATCTTTCTAATGATGAATGTTGTAAGGGAGAGAAGAGTTACCTTTATTTTAAGGTATTTCAAAATATTCATCAGGGGAATAAAAAACAAAGCCTTAACTTATATGTGGATTTTAATTATCAAGCAGAGGAGTTTGAACAATCCAGTTTAGATGATCCAATAGGTGGCAAGTTTTTAAAACGATTTCGTGCTTTTGATAGAAAACACCGTCAACTCAATAGTAATCGCTTATTAATTTTGGAGCTTTGGCTTAATGGTGTTTTCTCGGGTTTGGTTTCAGAAGATGGTGAAATACGCAAGCAGTTAGCTGCATGGATTTGTGCTGTGATGCGAGCTGATATTTCTGAGATTATTGATTATCACCCTCAGAATCCAGAAAAACCACTTAGGGAAACTTTTATTTTTTCCAGAAAAAACAACTATCAAGAGTGTACGCAGGAACTAAAGGAAAAACTGGAAAACCTTGATAAGCGTTGGCAAAAAAAATCCAGTATTTATCAAACCATAAAAACAGGAAAGTCAAAACTATGTTCAAGTAGGACATGTGGTGATTGTACTTTAATTACATATAGTCAATTAGAACTTGATAATATGCCCGATGAAGAATCTGAGTTAGTTATTCCAATCAAGTTTAATGGTCGAGTATTAGGGGT
>JALVEG010000042.1 GCA_027031145.1 Saprospiraceae bacterium
AGTGCAGATACGACTATTTGCATCAAAAAAACAAATGTAATATATGATTTGGATTTTTTGTCAAAAAAAGTAAAACTTTATCCAAATCCGGCTAAAAATGAAGTTATTCTTGAATTTAATGATATTGAACTAGAGAAATCAGACATTAAACTTATTGATGTTACGGGTAAAACAGTTAATTTAATTGTTAAAAAGCAAAATTCAAGTTCTTTGTTATTTGAGTTGTCTCATTTGAAAAGTGGAATATATTTTATTCGAATTCGGATGAAAGGATATGGTATATTGTATAATAAGTTGATAATTAATTAATCAAACATAGGATGAACGAAAAACTTTTTTATAGTTAGTGTCTGTATGAAAACTATTAAATATTTATGATTATTTTTTATTGCCAAAAAGAGTTGTAATAGAATCTGTTTTTGATATTGATCATACTACTGCACTGCGCAAAAAATAACTATACATATATACTTGTTCTTTTTTATTTATACTTCGTTGAAGAACCTCGCAAATAGCTAAGGCTATTCACGAGAACCTTCGCCTTGTTTAAATAAAAAATTATTGCGTCTAATATGTGCACTTATTTCTTGCGCAGAGCACTACGCACAGATCTTATATAAATGCCTTTACACATTTATTCTCCAGTGTAATTGTATATACTAAAATGGATAAATTACTTCCTGTTTTTAAAATAAATATGTTGAAATTTTTCATTTTTAATCCCTGTCTAATTTCAATTATGATATTTCCGTATAATGGAAATTAAAGTATCAGGCTTAATTCTTTTGTGCAAATGCTTTTTCATCACCTTAATCATGTCATTCAACATCGTTTCCCTGAAACCGAGTTTAATACCGATATCATAGACCATATCTTCTTCTGTGGGAAGAATTTTCCCATCAATTCTCATAGCAAAAAGGATATAATAAAGTATCATCATCCTTTCTTGTTCCGAAGGTGGTGGAACCAATTCAAAGCTTTCCGGGTTTAGGATGACCTCTTTTATTTCATTTGATGATAGTTTAAGGGATTCAGCAATATCGTGAAGATATTTCTGTTCTCTTATATCAAATTTTTTATCTAATTCAATCAATTTATAAATTAAAGAAAGAATCGCTTTGTTTCTGTCTGACATTTTTACTGAAGGATTAATATGAAGCAAATATATAAAATTGTGTAAATGATTCTCAAAAATCCAGGTTAAAATTGAAATAATAGAGTTGATTAATTTTTTGGTAACTACTCAGGTAGGGTGATTTTTTCAATCAAAATGACTTTACCTGAGTAGTTACATTTTTTGCTATTATATTTTTTCCTGTTCCGTTCTTCTGATAATTTCATTCTGTAAATCTTCGGTCAGGTCATTAAAATAATCGGAATATCCTGCAACACGAACTATCAGATCTTTGTATAACTCCGGGTGCTTTTGTGCATCACGTAAAGTATCGGCATTTACAACATTAAATTGTATATGATGACCATCCAGCCTAAAATAGGAGCGGATCAGAGCAGTTAAATTGTCATAGGCTTCTTCATAGTCAAAAAATGAAGGTGTGAATTTTTGATTCAATAATGTTCCGCCTGTACGCAACTGGTCTATTTTTGATACCGTTTTGATCACTGCTGAAGGACCATTGCTGTCAGCACCCTGAACGGGACTGATTCCTTCGGACAAAGGAGTAAATGCCGGCCTACCATCGGGAGTAGCTCCTGTTTTCAATCCAAAATATACATGACTGGTTGTTGGTAATAGGTTGATCCTGAAAGTTCCTCCTGTTGCTGTGGGTTTACCATTGATGGCGTCATAAAAGATCTCAAAAACATCCAAAGCCTGCCGGTCGGCATAGTCATCATCATTACCGTATTTTGGGGTATTATATATTAAAGCATGAAGCAAATTATCAAAACCTTCAAAATTAAGGTTTAAAGCATGTACCAATTCAGTTAAACTAAAGTTATTTTTATCAAAAACATGATATTTTATCGCTGTTAAAGCATCTGTAATAGTTCCCATTCCGACTCCCTGAACATAGCTGGTATTGTAACGGGCGCCACCAGCGTTATAATCTTTAGCATTTGAGATACAATCTTCGATAAGTAATGATAAAAACGGTGCCGGAAGATGTTTTGCCCATATAGATCCGATTATATTGTTTCCTTTGAGTTTTATATCGATAAAATAATTCAGCTGTTTTTTGTATGCTTCAAATAAATCATCGTAAGATTTAAAATATTGTGGATCGCCGGTTTCAATTCCTGTCTTTTTCCCGGTAAGAGGATCGATACCGTTGTTGAGAGTTATTTCTAGAACTTTTGCCAAATTGAAATATCCTGTCAATATATAACTTTCAGTACCAAAAGCGCCCGTCTCTATACAACCTGAAGCACCACCGTTTCTCGCATCGATTATATCTTTTCCTTGTCTGAGCAATTGTTGCACTATAGCATCGGTATTGAATACCGATGGTTGTCCGAAACCTGTTTTTATGATCTTTAATGTTCTTTTGATAAAAGAATCAGGATTTTTTTTACTAACCTGTATCATTGATGATGGTTGTAACAGTCGCATTTCTTCTATTACATCAAGTATCATGTATGACAATTCGTTTACGGCATCGCTGCCATCTGATCTCACTCCTCCCAGATTTATAAGACAAAAATCGGTGTAAGTATTGCTTTCCAATGCAGTAACACCGACTTTAGGCGGGGCAGGGTGGTTATTGAATTTTATCCAAAAGGCTTGTAATAATTCATGAATTTGTTCTTTTGTGATCCCTTTTTCAATATCGGAAAGATAAACAGGAAGAAGATGCTGATCAAGTCTGCCCGGATTGAAGGAATCCCATGGATTTAATTCGGTAACCACTGCCAGATGTATAAACCAATAGTGTTGAAGCATTTCATGAACTGTATCAGGAGGATTTGCAGGTACTTTGTTGCAAATTCGTGCCATCTCAATAAGTTCGATCTTTCTTTTTTGATCCGGCTCTTTTTCTGCAAGTTCCAATAGTTTTTCTTCATGGCGTTTTGCATACATAATTATAGCCCCGGCGGCTATTTTCATCGCTTTCAATTCTTCCGATTTATCAAAAGCTTCAGGATCATTGATAAAATCCAGTTTGTTTTGGGATTCATCTATTTCCTGTATTAATTGCAGAAATCCTGTTTTGAATATTTTTTGTCCCAATACAGTATGTCCTGGTGCTCTTTGTTCTTGAAATTCGGTAAAAACACCTGCTTTATAAGCTGATTTCCATTCGGGAAACAAGCTGTTCATAATTCGTTCTCTATTTGATTTGCCTTTCCAGAATGGAATTATCTCTTCGGAATAGATTCGTTTGACCTCATCACTTACTTTGAAAGAAACTTTTGGACGTGTATCCAATATTTCCAGATCTTTTAGAGTAT
The DNA here is from genome assembly GCA_027031145.1 of Saprospiraceae bacterium. Lineage (GTDB taxonomy): Bacteria > Bacteroidota > Bacteroidia > Chitinophagales > Saprospiraceae > JADJGA01. The sequence continues at coordinate 3,409 of JALVEG010000042.1, forward strand.
GCAGATTTATTTCAGGATAAGTCGGAGTGGCTTTAGGAGATGGTCCGCGTTCACCGACTATCAATTCTCCTTCGTTTATACATATTTCTTTATGTTTTAAAATATATTCCAGTGCTTTGGCTCTTTGTACCGGAATTGATAATATTTGTGTGTCCTGATTTTTGTAAAATTCAGTAATGAGAACAGCTCTTTCGGCAGAGATATGTTCTATGGCATTTAAACTTTGATTGCGCAATTTTACAATACGTTTTGTTTTACTCATAATTATTAGTTTAATTTCACTATAAATCCTGCTGATTCAAAAAGTTCTTTTATTGGTATTATTTCATTAATTTTAGGTTCATTTATACCTTTCATTTTATTTTCTATGTTGAATCTGGCATATTTTGACTGTCCTGTATGATGATAAGGCAAAAGCTCTATTTTTTCAAAATTACTTCCTTTATGTGGAAGAAGAAAATCCCTTATTTCTTTCATTTCAGGTATATTCAAATTTATATTCGGGATTAATGGGATTCGGACAATTATTTTTTTATTGGTCTTAATGATATTTATAAAATTATTCAATATCAATTTGTTATTTGCTCCCGTATATTTTTTATGTTTTACCGCATTAAAAAATTTGATATCATATAAAAACAGATCTGTATAAGGCAAAATAGTTTTAAAATTATCATAAGGCACATTTCCGGCAGTATCGATTGCTGTATGGATATCGTCTTTTTTACAAAATCGTAATAATTGAGCAGCAAAATGTGGTTGAAGCAAGGGTTCACCACCGGTAAGTGTAACTCCGCCATTGCTTTCTTCCATAAAGATTTTTTCTTTCAATATCTCTTTATACAGATCTTTTACACCGATCTTATAACCGATGTTCTTTTCAGTTTTAAATATTTTATCTGAAATTTTGTCCGTAGAAATATACTTCTCAATATTTTTATTTATACTTTCGGGATTATGACACCACCGGCATTTCAAAGAGCAACCTTTGAAAAATATTGATGTTCTGATACCCGGACCATCATGAATAGCAAACTTTTTAATATTAAAAATAATACCTTCCATTAAAAACAATTAATAAGAGAACATAAAAAGGGAATAAAATAAATTTCGGAAGGTCAGAATATCCAACATTCAAACAGACATCTTCCGTTTGTTGTGTACTGTTTGATGATATTTGGATTGTAATACATTATTTGTTATAATATTTATTACAAATATACATTAATTTTTTCGCATTTTAAAATTTGTATTTAAAAAATAAAAAAATTAGTACGGAAATAATATATGAATAGTATTGTTTACATTTGTTACCATTCTAAAATCCGACTGGTATTTTCTTATCAGTTATAACAATTTTGATAAAAAAATATATTATTCTTGTAACTACTCATGTCAAATATTTAGTATAAGCAAAATATAATACGTTGAAACATCGTATTCGCACAATAATATATTTAAAACTTTCTATTTAGAACCCTTTCCCCCAGTTAAACACTTCGTTGGTTTCACGGGGCAAGTTATTTCCCTTAAAAGGGAAAGGATAATTGAGAAAATATTATTATGCTTTCAACTCTCAGATAATCAATAAATTAAACCACCTGAGTAGTTACATATTCTTTAGTTTATTTTCAAATTTTTAGCTTTAATATAAGCTAAAATACTTATTGCAGCGAAAACCAAAGCTGTATAATATACTGAAGGTGGAATTGGAATAGAATCCCCGGCTGCATAAGAATGTAAACCCGACAAATAATAATTTACTCCGAAATAAGTCATCATCACACTGGCAAAACCAAAAAGAGTTGAAAAATTGTATGTAAAGATCCCTCGCATACCCGGGATAAAGCGTAAATGCAAGATAAAAGCATATACCAAAACGGTAACTAGAGCCCAAGTTTCTTTTGGATCCCAACCCCAATATCTTCCCCAACTTTCATTTGCCCATATCCCCCCAAGATGTGTACCGATACTTACCATTACCAAACCTGCAAGAAGAGTCATTTCGCTGATTATTGTTAGTTCTTTTATAGTCTTCATTACTCTGGATTTATTTGACTCTTTCATAAAAATCATCAATAACAGATTTATAAATCCTAATATA
>JALVEG010000043.1 GCA_027031145.1 Saprospiraceae bacterium
AAAAAGAATTTAGCAAAAGATGCTGACATCAGTTTAAAAACAAGCCCTTCTGAAAAATATCCTGTCGGAGGAGCAAAAGCATTAGTTGACGGACTTTTAGGAGACCTGGACTTTCATCACAACTGGCTCGGATTTGAAGGCAATGATTTGATCGCTGTAATAGATCTAAAAAAAACACTACCTGTTTCTGATGTGGAAATGAACTTTCTGAAAGCAGTAAATTCATGGGTATTTTTACCGACAGATATAAAAATTGAAATTTCCAAAGATGGTAAAAACTATAAAAAAGTTGCTTCTGTCAAGGGTGACAATAGCGATAAAAATTACCTTGTAAAATCCATCCCTTTTACAATTAAATTCGATACAGTAAATACAAGATTTTTAAGAATAACTGCTACTTCGATGAAAACATGTCCTAAATGGCACAGAGGTTATGGTAATCCTTCATGGATATTCATTGATGAGTTGATCGTGGAATAATGCAAGTGCTCTGCGCAAGAAATAAATGGACATATTAGAAATAGTAATTATTTTTTACTTCCTGAGTTCTTCCCCCTCAATATATGGTGCTCCTACCCTCATGAGTTCCTGCTCTAATGAAGGAATTCGATTATCTTTTATATCTTTAACAAGTTTAAATAACCTGTCATATTCCTTTTTAGCTATTTCAAACGTTTTTCTATGCATTTGAGTTGGGCCGTATGTGGAATTCATAACTCCTCCGGTCACAGCTCTCAACCTGTCAGAGATATTTGGCGGATTGTGCTCCCCTACCTCATTTCTGGAAGGACTGCCAAAAGCATCAATTTCCATTTTTAAAATATCCTGTTTCAATTGGAATATTTTTTTATTCAATTCCGGATCAAATATATCCGCTTTTTTCAAAGCTTTTTGCATTGCAACAGATCGCTTCTTAATATTATCAAAATTCATCCTCAATGCCTGCAGATCCGAACGAAAATCTGAAAGTTTCTTCCAAAAAAGAGCTACATCTTCAGGATCAGATCCTTTAAGAGCTCCTTTCCTTAGTGGGACTACTTCAAAATCTACTGTATCGCTCAAAACAGTGATCTCTCCGTCAACTTCTTTGCTTAAAAATACTTTGTAATTGCCCGGTCCTACCATAAATCCTCTGTTCATAGTGGGATTGCCTTTGGTTGTTTTACTGTATTTTTCCAATCTTACCGGGTTTTTGGAAGCAAAACGCAAATTCCAATTCACTCTGTGTATTCCTTTCTTTGACTTTCCCTCAACGATATTAACCAGCTTATTATCTTTATCCAATACAGTTAAAAACACTCTTGGGTTATCCCGGATCACTTCTTTATCCAAATTATCCCATCCCGGAAATTCAATATCTTTATTTTCCTTATTCAACTTTTTCTCTTTTTCCTGCCGCAATTGTCTTAAACTCTTAAGATCATCTTTAAGATAATATGTAAATATCGCTCCGAAAGGCGGATTGGGAGCCGTATAATAACTCTCACCCTGACTCCCTTTTTTACCTCCTCCCAGTTTTCCTCTTGGAATATACCACAAGGCTTTTTTCACAGGAAACAATAAAGCATCTTTTTTTAATTTAGATTCCGATATATGTCTCAACGGTGTATAATCATCCAAAATAAAAAAGCCTCTTCCAAAACTGGCTCCTACCAGATCATGTTCTCTTCTATGAATAGCAAGATCCCTGAATGAGATATTTGCTCCCGTATTCATTTTTATCCAGTTCTTCCCTCCATTTACAGTAAAATAAATTCCAAATTCCGTTCCGATGAACAACAATTCAGGATTAAAATCATCCTGTACCAATCTCCAAATCAATAATGGATCAGGAAGATCTCCTGTGATCTTTTTCCAGCTCTTACCTTTATTTTTGCTTTTATACAATAATGGCTGAAAGTCTCCATATTTATGATTATCAAGACAAACATAAACCGTATTTTCATCAAAAAGATCTGCTTTTATATCGTTAACAAATGCTTTTTCAGGAGCATCAGGCAGATCGCCTACTTCTATTTTTCTCCAATTTTTGCCTCCATCATCCGTAACACGGATCAATCCATCATCTGTACCGGCATAGATCACACCTTCTTTAACCGGAGATTCAGCAATAGAGGTAATAGTATTAAAGGTTGACATTGCATAAACATCCCAGGGTGAATCCCATGATTGTTTTTTACCCATAATAGGCATATTAAACCGCTCTTCGTAATTGGTCAAATCTCCTGATATGGGTCTCCAGTCATCGCCTCTGTTATCCGATCTCCAAATTCTGTATGAACCATAATACAACCTTGTTGGAGAATGAGGACTTACCAAAATCGGTGAATCCCAATTGTATCTTTCAAAGGGTTCTCCTTCACCGGGTTGAGGCTGGATATGGACAACTTCTCCTGTAGTTCTGTCAATTCTCACGAGATTCCCTTCCTGCCATTCAGCATAAACTATATTCGGATTTCCGGGTTCTGTTGCCGGTTGATGACCATCTGCAAACAATACTATTTCCCAATCCCTGTTTGATATCCCCGACCTGTCATCTGTTCTCGAAGGTCCTGCCTGGGTACTATTGTCCTGCGTACCTCCGTATATCGTATAAAAAGGCTTCGAATCATCCACTGCAAGTTTATAAAACTGTGTAACGGGAAGATTATTGACAAAACGCCATGTTTTTGTATTATCAAAACTTTCATATAATCCGCCATCCGTACCGACAAAAAGATAATTGGGATCTTCTTTGATAAATGCAAGCGCATGATTATCCGAATGTTTATTATTTTCAGGCATCTGTTTAAATGTTTTTCCTCCGTCTTCCGAAACCAGCATTCTGACATTAGCCAAATATATCCTGTCAAATTTATGAGGACTTGCCCACAATTCCTGATAATAATGAGGACCTGTTGCACCACTTACAGTATTAGATTGCTTAACCCAGGTTTCGCCCATATTAACAGACTTGTAAACCGCCCCCTTTCTCCTGTTCAATTCAACAGCAGCATATATAACATCAGGATTTATAGGAGAAACTGCTATTCCGATCTTGCCTTTTTTGCTTTTTGGCATCCCTTTCATTATCTTTTTCCATGTTTCCCCTCCGTCATCTGAACGGTAAACAGCTGTTTTGTACCCTCCTCCCATATATGCTGCAATAGTTCTGTGTCTTTCCCATGTTGCAGCATAAAGCCTGTCAGGATTTCGAGGATCAATATCAATATCGGTAACTCCCATCCATTCATCATCTCCAAGGGTTCTTTTCCATGTTTTTCCTCCGTCAATTGACTTATAAAAGCCTCTTTCTCCTCCTTTTGACCAAAGAGGTCCCTGAACTGCTACCCAAATAATCTTTGAGTTGGAAGGATGAACGATTATTTCGGAGATATGTTCCGATTTCTTCAGTCCCATATTTTTCCATGATCTGCCATCATCGGTACTTTTATAAATACCATCACCAAAACCAACGTGTCTGCCACCGACATTTTCTCCGGTTCCAACCCAAACAGTATGCGGATTGTTCGGATCAATGGTTACACAGCCGATTGAAAAAGATTTTTGACTGTCAAAAATGGGTTTCCATGTAGTCCCTGCGTTTTCTGTTTTCCAGACACCTCCCGATCCAACAGCTACATATCGTATATTATGATTTTGGGGATGTATGGCAATATCTGCAATCCTCCCTGACATAAAAGCAGGCCCTATATTCCTGAATTTAAGTCCTGAAAATATTTTTTTATTTATAAGTGAGGTATTCTTTGATGATTTTTGAGCTGAAGTTGAAATACTAAATAAAAATAAAAGAATAACAGCGTAAAAGATTTTTTTCATAATTAGAAATTTGGTCGTTTATAATTTAAAGCGACCTAAAAGTACCAATATAAATACAATTATAAAAAAAAACTACAAATTAATTTTCATGTAACTATTCAGGCAGAGTGTTTTTTTAAGTCAAAATGATTAGGTGTATTTCATTTTTTCGCATTGCGGGTTGGGTTCTCCTTCAGGAGTTAGAGGCGAGGTAAGGAAAAAACGAAAAAATGAAATGCCCCCAATTCTACCTGAGTAGATACATTTACATAATAGAAATATCTAAATCAATATTTTTTTATTTTTTTTTGTAATTCGGATTGATATAAATTCTCATTTGGAATTTTTTTATAATTAATGAATGAAACCGAATTAAAATTGTCAATATTAAAAATCTTTTTTGATATCTGCTCTATATCATTGGAAGATATATATCTTGTTCTTAAATTTGAAAAATTGCTTTCTATAAATTTATTAGAAATATTTTTATATATTTTAACATAAAGGTCATCATTCTTTTCACTATTAAAATATAACAAAATTCCGGAAATGTCCGGTTTATTTATATTTGCAGGTAATATCGTATCACCAGGTTGCTTTTCTAAAATAAAATTAACACAAACTATTTTTTCCTCATTTATATCCGTTAAATTATCTAAATCAAAAGATTTATAAAATTCATGAGTATTAAAATTACCGGCAATATTTTTATAGCAAAAATATGATTTGGTTTTACTATCATAAAACACTTTTAAATTATAAGGGGTATTATAAATTGAAATTTTTTCAAAAAAATAATCTTTTGACTCACATGAATCTTTTTTATAATTATTATTTAACTTACAACTATTAAGAGAAATAATAATCAATAATATAAACAAAACATATTTAATTATTCTAACCATTTTACAAAAGTTTAGGCTGTGCAGAAACCTTGTGACCATTTGAGAGAAATCTCTCATGTATCAACTTCAAGCACTAATCAAAATAGATTCTTCCAGCCTTATAAACCGTATGTTACAAATTTATTCTTTGTCATTTTCAAACAACGGATCCCAAACGATAAGAACCAATGCTCCATTCTTTGATTCAAAAGGACCATGTACATCACCTGCATCAAACAATTGATAAGAACCTTCGGGAAATAGCTTTCCATCGCTGGTATATTCACCTTTCAGCACAAAATGTTGTTCAGCTGTCAAATGTGAATGGGGTTTCATCGAAAAACCGGCAGGAAGCTTTAACAGAACCGTTCTATGTCCATTTTCATCTCTAAGAACTTTCCTTAATGTACCTTCAAAATATTCATCGGCTTTTTCCCAATTTTTGTCATCATATAAATTCAATAGATCTTTCATAGTAGTATGTTTTAGGATTTTTTAATAACTCAAATTTACAAAATTTTTAAATCAAAAGCAAGTTAAATTTCAAAGTGATCTTTATTTTAAATGTCTTATAAATAGAGTAAGAAAGAGTTTTTAGTTGTCGATATCATGGTAACGATACCGTATCGCAGGGAACATTATAAAGTGTATTTCATTTTTTTTGCTTTCCCTCTTTTGCTTCCGACTTCTATCCTTCGACAAACACGGCAACAGAAAGAGAATCAGCGCGTAATGCGGAGAAAGGAAATACGCCTGCTGAATGCATTTATTTCTTGCATGGAGCACTAACTTTTTAGAAAGTCCCTCTTTTTGATCTTGTAAAAAATTTA
>JALVEG010000044.1 GCA_027031145.1 Saprospiraceae bacterium
ATGATACTTCAGGATTGGATATCAGAATAATGTCTCCACAAGAAGCTATGAAATTTACTTTGGAAAGAGTAAGAAAAGGAGAGAATACAATATCTGTAACCGGTAATGTATTAAGAGATTATTTAACCGATCTCTTTCCAATCCTGGAACTTGGAACAAGTGCCAGAATGTTGTCAGTAGTACCTTTACTGGCAGGAGGAGGATTATTTGAGACAGGTGCCGGAGGTTCTGCACCTAAACATGTTCAGCAATTTTTGAATGAAGGTCATTTGCGATGGGATTCTCTCGGAGAGTTTCTGGCTTTAACTGTATCTTTAGAGCATTTTGGCAACAAACATAATAATAGCAAAGCACTGGTTTTATCTAAAACTTTGGATAGTGCTATCGGAGAATACCTTGAAAATAAAAGATCTCCCGGACGTAAAGTCGGAGATCTGGACAATAGAGGGTCTCATTTTTATTTAGCAATGTATTGGGCTGAAGAATTGGCAAAACAGGATGAAGATAAAGAACTTAAAAAGATCTTTACTCCCATTGCCAAAGAAATGGAAGATAATGAACAAAAAATACTCAGGGAAATAGCATCAGTTGAAGGTAAACCGACAAATATTGGCGGATATTATTTACCTGATGATAATTTGGCTGAAAAAGCAATGCGACCAAGTAAGACCTTTAACGGTATTATTGACTCGATTTAGGATATTTTAATCTTATTTTTAAAAACTTAAAGATTTCAACCGGGACACAAGTTTGAGGGTGGAATTTTGTAAAATAAAATCTTGATTTAAATTTCTATTATGCACTTTCCCCTATTTTCCACCCCCTTTTTCCCCCGCCCCCGATTAAATACTTCATTTATTTCACGGGGCAAGCAGCGGGGGATTAACGCACCCTTAATGAAAGAGTTTTGAATTTAAACTAAATTTTGCTTTTAATTATTAAGGTTTTTATATGGGGGGTTTATTCCCCCGCTGACGAGGGTTTGGGGGGTGGAGTTTCAAAAAAACATTAATAGTTTTTACTGGTAAACAAGTTACTCATTGAGTTACTTCTTTCCTTTCTCCAAATATTAAAACATCTTATTCAGTTTCAGCTTTCCCTAAGAGATAAGCTGATTTGCCTTTTATTTATTCAGAAACATTTTGACGGTAATTTTGCTATCCGTTGTACAATTATAATGTGTCATTGTTTTGGTATAGGTAGGTGAATCAAATGTATATGAAGTAAAATTCAACAAAGAATTGCATTGCGTAAAACCTTTGGCTTCATATTCTACAACTATCAGATCTGTAACATCATCTGTATCTTGCCTTACTTTTGGAATAAAATCCGTTCTCATCTCATAAGTTGTGGTATTATTTGAAGATTTGGAAACTCTTTTTGCATCGATCTTTATATATTCTTTATTGCCCGAATATTTCCATTGTGCTTCGAGAAAACCCGTGATTTTCTTTCCTATAATTGTAGAATTAAAGTCCGATTTGAATACTGTAGCAGTATGAGAATTGGTTCCTTCAATGGTATTGAACCAAATATAATGAGCTCCGTTGGCAGTGATATCATTGCTACCGTCTTTATATTGAAACAAATATTGTGCATCTCCAACCGTAAGATATGCTTCTATTTGCGTTATTTTTTGTAATATTTCGTCATTTGGGTCTTCATCAGGAGGGAAGATACAACCGGAAAATGATAAAAAAATAATAGTTGCTAAAATTAATAAATTTGATATTGTTTTCATAATTAAAATTTTATTTTAATGAATAACTTATAGTCGCTAAAACACGCCCCGGTGTTTCTGCAAAATAGATCCTTTTGCCTGAATATTCCAAGCCGTCTCCTAAAATTCTGCAATTTGTTTCGTATCTCAAATCAAAACCAAAGTTGCCTGCATCAATTCCAATACCTGTTTGAAATCCGATAGTTAGCTTTTTTAGTTCCTTAATGAAATCAGCTGTATCATTTCGTTTCCCTGACAAATTAACCATCTTAAGATGCCAAACAGGTCCTGCCATAAATCTTAAAGCACCTACCTTATAACCAAGCAAAACCGGTGTATCCAAATACCCAAACCATTGTTTACCAACAGTATTTTTTGAAGCATCCGATTTATTGATGATATTATATTCGATCTTATTAAAATTAAATACAAATTCAGGTCTGAGCAGGATCCTCCAAATTCTCATTTGTGCCATAAAACCAAAATGAATTCCTATCGTATTTCCGGTTGAAGTCAGTTGGTACAAAGATTTATTATAATCTGTCATTCTATTTATATCGTCATCTTTTATAAAATAGTAACTACCTCCGGCCAAAATTCCATATTTTAATCCGAATAATGAAAGCGATGCGTTATCATCTGAGACTTTATGATGTTTTGATCCGTCATAGGGCACTAATTTCACATTATCAATAGCAGGTCCCCAATTTGTAGGTCCTGACTTATGATTAGACTCAAATTTTAGAATAGTCGCCCTGTCTTTTGCTTTAAAAACAAATTCATGATATTCCCAACCCATATTTTCTCTTGATTTGCCGGTAATATCAAATTCCAATTCCCTGGTTTGATCGCCAAAACTCACAAGCAGTTTCTTGATCTTAGGTCCACCTTCAGGATTTCCGGCAAGATAAAATGAGAGCAAATATTTTTTCCCTTTTTCGGTAAAAAACCTTTGTTGTATTCCTCCAAAACCGGGAGTTCCGTTAAGATCAATACTGTTTTGCCCGTCCTGGCATTTAAAATAATTATTTCCGGTAATATCCACACTTGCTTTGGATACGGTCCAACCAGGAATTTTATCCCCTTTCCTCAAAGTTTTATAATATCCGGCCGGACCTCCTTCCTCAAAACTACCATTGATCAAAATATCATCATCTTTAATTGCCTGGACTGAACCTGATTTTTTAGCTTTTTTTGAAACTTTCATTTCCATCCAACATCCCCAATCTTCATCAATATTATCCCCACCGCTATTGGTTATCAACCTCAATTCTTTTGTTCCCTTGAGAGAAACTTTAAATGCTACAGGTTTGTCATGATGATGCACCACCCCACTACTCCATAATTGTTTGCCATCTCCCATTATAATAAACTCACAGTCTCCTATACTTCCGCAATAATCAATACAATCCAAAATAGAAACATATCCTAAGAGGAATCTTTTTGAACCATCATGATAATAGATCATTTCCGTAGGAGCATTACCGGGAGTAGTAAACATTCCATTTGTCCAGGAGATACCCGGCTCCATATATTTGGTTGTGAATTTATCAAAATTACTGCTTTCCCTGATATTAACTGCTGCGCCCCATCTTCCACTTGTTATTGTGGAGTCGGGGTGATACATTCTAGCAGTTGTGAGTGGAATACTTTGAGAAAAAGCACTTATTGCTGAAATTGACACACATAATATTATTAAGACGCACTGTCTTATTTTCATGATAAAGAAGATTTAATTAATCAAAAATGTTAAAGTAGCGATAACCCTGCCAGGCTTTTGGGAAAAATAAACTTTTTTACCCAAATATTTAATCCCGGCACCAAGCTTTGTCAGATTTCCTTCATATCTCAAATCTATCAAAAAATTGCCAATATCCAACCCTAATCCTGCCTGATATCCAAGAGTCAAAGATTTAAAAGTTTGTGAAAAATTTTCTATTTTTACCAGATCTGACTTATTATTGATAAAAACATGTCCGACCGAGCCTGCCATAAATCTTAAAAATCCAGATTTATAACCTAACATAACAGGAATATCAAAATATTGATATTTTTCCTTTGCTATCGTACTTGCATTTGTATTCACCAGATCATCCACATGATAATTTATCACATTGGAGTTAAAAATAAATTCGGGTTGAAGAAGCAGTTTACTTATTTGGAGACGAACCATCACACCGAAATGAATACCCAATTCCGCATTTTTAACATAAATTTTATACTTATCAATATTATTACTTGCAATAGTGATAATATCATTTTTGTCAAGGATATAGTAACTTGTTTCTGCCAATATTCCAAACTTAAGTTTAAAACCCAATATTGAATTATCATCCCCGGGAATATTACTTAACAAAGTATTTGCTAAAAAAACAGTATTATTTACCGGCAGATCAGAGGGATTATTTGCATTATGTACCTGCTCAAGTTGAGATTGCATCAAATAATCATAATTGATAAAGATCCCTGCATTTGATTGAGCTGATGAATTGTTTATTAAAGTAAATATCAGAAAAATAGATAAGGCAAATAAGCTTTTCATATTTTTTTAATTTAATATATTATCCAAAGATACAAATTTGCTAAACCAATTGCAACTCTGAATTTATTATGTTTTAGTAATTTATAATTTATCTGTAATAGATAGAATTATTTATTTATTAATAAACCAAAGCTACAATCATTTAAAAATTAAATCAATATCAAATTTATATTCGATAGGGATGAATGTATATTCGATTAAAACGGATAAAAAAATCCTTTGCAGAATTAATAAATTACTGCAAAGGATATTTTCTATTTATTGAATAATTAATTTATTTGTCATCTTTTGACCATTTATCTGACTATTGATATAGTATAAGCCAGGCGCCATATCTTCAACATTAATCTGTTTTTGCCAAACACCTGAATTAATTTTTCCGGTAAATATATTCTTTACTTTAGATCCCAATTGATTATAAATATCAACTGATATATTTTCGGAATTTTTAAGACCGATAGTTAAAGTAATATAATCCTGGGCAGGATTTGGATATACCTGCCACATTGCATCCAATCCAATATCATCCGTTGAAGTCATAACAAACTGAACATCCGGCGTAGTAGGTTCAAGCTCTTTATTACCTACATTATCCACAGCAACACTATACAATTTGTATGTATTCCCTATTACTCCTTCAAGAGTATCAATATTACCCCTTACTATATTTAGCAATTTATAAGGAGAATCGTTTTCAGAATACCATATTTCATAATAATCAATTCCTGATAAACTATCATTTCCTTCAATATTAATTATTTCTTTGCCATTATTCAACGATTCAACAGAAACAATACTGCTTTGCGGTGCTGAGAGATCAAAAGTATTGATAAAACTATTTGTAATTATTGGTTTATTTGCATCAAAATAAATAGAAGCCCTGTTATTTACAGTTAATCCGTCTTTGAT
>JALVEG010000045.1 GCA_027031145.1 Saprospiraceae bacterium
TGAATAATTTCATTTAATAAATATCCTTCCTATCCCCTATTTTTGTAACTTCAACAATGCGTATTTTATCTTCAATAATATAGATAGCTCTATAATTACCAACTCCAATTCTATATAAATCTTTATATCCGATTAATTTTCTACTTCCCTTTGGTCTTGGATCATTCGCTAATTTAGCCAGTTCTTTGGATAACCACAAAGCTTCTTTAGTGGGTAACTTAGATAATTGTTTGATTGCAGATTTTCGAATTAATACTTTATACATATTTATCCAAATTACCTTTTGTTTCCAATTCACTAATCACTTCCTCTATTGAGTAACTTTCTTCCCCTTTTGTCAACTCTGTCATCAATCCGGCATAAAAATCCTGCCAGAGCTTACCATATTTTTCAAGGTCTATCTGGACGTATTTTTTCTTATTTTGGTCGTCCGTAAGAAACAAAATTCCTTCCATTATTTTAAATTTAGATTCACATAACTAACATTTTTTTGCTTCAATTAGTTCATTTATGAAGACTATGTGATATTTTTAGATATATCAAAATTAATACTAATACCTCTTTTTAAACTAACCTTTAAAGAAGCTCCGATACCTTACAAAAATATCTTTGAACACCTCATACTGGATCAAAAAGAGATCTCCATCATCTGTTTTAGCGATATACCTCAATACATTTTGATTGAGATATTTATCAAGACCGGATCTGTCTTCCTGGATTTCTTCATCATTACTTGGCAACATATACAAAGTTATTGATCTTGTGCTGTTATCATCTCTTTTGATGAAAATATCAGCGATTGGTTTCCGGCTAATGATATCATTTTTATCAGGCATATTATTTTCAATATACTCACATTTTTTGCTTTCATAACCCAATAAATATGATTTGATAGTTTTTTGATCAGGAGCGGCATCGATCTTTTCCTGATCTTCAAAAGCCGGTAAAACATCATAATTGCCCGAATCATTTTTCACTATTTTGAAAGAAGAATTCTTATCCATATAGTATTTTACCGCAATTTCTTTCAAAGATTCAGGATCTTCACTGATCACGGATTTATCCCTCCATTCATCAAGAGTATAATTGAAGCGTACACGCAAATTGCCTTTAAAACCCGGCACATCCATAACCAAAGGCTTAGCAGAACCTTCCATCACAAAATATGTTCCATCTGTATTTTCAGGTGAACCTCCAACATAGAATTTCTTAACCGGTTTATTCTCTTTGTCATACAATTCAACTTTGATACTGTTTGCTATCATACTTTTCATGATATTTTCAACAGCAGCATCCGGCGGTACATATTTTATTCTTACTCTTTTAAATACTGACAATATATTAGCCATCGGGGTTTCATCTGCAAGATATTTGCCATTGATTATCCAATTTTTGCCTTGTCTTTCAAATTTCAAGGGTTTATCATTTCTTTTGATAATATTTATTTTATGGATTTGATCAATGTCCTTAACTGCAAATTCCCTGTATGAAAAATCATAGTTCTTTGCTTTATTTTCAGGTTTCTGTACCGTAAAATAGGCGATCAAGCCCAATATTATTACAATTAACAGAAGTATCAAATTTCGTTTCATGTGTTTAAAAATTTTTATTATTCGTTACTCCAAATTTCATGTTTTATCCTGATTTTTGCTAAAATGCAAAAATCTCGCCAAAACAATTACTTCCTCATTTATTCTTTCAAAGATAAAATATTTTCGTGCAGACACTATTTAAGTTGTTCAAGTTTTTCTTCCAATTCTTTTTTTATCTTTAAAAAGTCTTTTTCGATCTGTCCTTGTTTATTTTCGATAAAATTTATTTCATTCTTTTCATTTTCAAGGTAATTGTCAAACTTAATAAAGTTATCATCTATCTTTCTCTTGATATTACTAACGTAAATTTTCATTTTTTCCTCTATTTCGTCGCTTAATTTTTTCCTCCCCTGCTCCAATTCGGATTTGAATCCCGATAATATCTTCCTTCTTTTCAGTCCAATACCTACACCTGTAAATAAAATTCCCAATGTAGTCAAAACTCCGCCCGTAATATCAAAGACAATACCGTGAGTCAATGCTGCCAGTATTATCCCAATGGCTGCAAGACCGCTTCCTTTTAGAAGGTCAGGTGAAATATTGCCGTATCTGCTCATTATTTCCTTATCATAAAAATTTTCTTCCCTGTTTAAAAAATTGGAAAAAGCATCCATCAGATCTTTAAGTATATTAGCTCTTTTTTCTGCAAGATCACTAAAAATATGATTATCTTCTGTCAGTATTGTTTTATTGCTATGCAGTTTTGCATCAACCAATTTTGCCATTATTTGGATATTTTCAGCAATATCTTTGATTCCTTCATTTAGATTTTTGCCCATTGTGTCTTTCAACTCCTGTTCCAATTTGTCAGTAAACATTTTCAACCATCTTGATAAGTTTTCACTACGGTCAAACAGGGATTTAAAAGAATTGGCAACAAGAGAGAAGAAGCCCAACCTTTTGCTCAGCAAATCTTCATATTTATTTGATATTTTATCATATTTGGCTGTCAGACTATCGATCAGTATTTCCGTTTGCTTATGTGTTTTTTCTTCTTGTCTGTTCAATATATCCGAAATCTCTTTTCTGAAATTGCTATCCACTTCATATTGTGAAATACGCAATTTCATACCTTCTTTCAATTTCTCATTGATATTGAGCAATGTATCGACTGAAGCATCCAGTTTGAGTACGGGAGACTTGCCTTTGGTAATATGATCTTCAATAAATTTTCTTAATATCGAAAATCCGCTACCGGATGTCTTGCCTTCGATTTCCTCTTTGGCAGATACAGCAAAAACAACGGGATCATTAATCTGCTTCTTTTTTGCATATTCCTTTACACCTTCAATATTTACTTTCAGGTCTTCATCATTCATCAGATCTTTTTGTTGCAAAACAAAGATTATCTTCTTTTTCCATTCATCTTTTATAAAATCAAAAAACTGCCATGCTGATTGTCTGTATGGATTTTTTGATTCAAATACAAAAATTATCAAATCGCTGACAGGAATAAATTTCTCAGTTATCTCCTGATGATGTTCTACGATCGTATTTGTTCCGGGAGTATCCACTACAGCAATTTCCTTAAGAATTTCATTTTCTTCATATATTTTCTTCAAAAAAGGAGACAAAAACTCTTCTCTTTCAGGTGTACCGTAAACTATCTGCTGAATAGTGTCGGTCATTGGAGATGCAGCAACTTTACATATTTCTTTACCGGGATCCAGCAATGCATTAATAAATGAACTCTTCCCGGATTTCACTTCGCCTACAACAACAAACATATATGGTTCTTCCAATCCTCTAAGTATATCTTCAACTATTTCATCTTCTTCATTGTAATTAATTCGCTGAAGCAAATCCTTCAATTCATCCGCAGATTTTTTAATTTCAAACCTTTTTAATTTCAATTCCTGATCAGTCAGTAACATAAATTTTTATTTTTATGCTAAGATACAACTAATACTCTATTTTATTATTTTTTTAATATTAATATTGTAATTTTACCAATTCTAAATTTTAAAAATCATGAGTAAAAAAGAACTTGAGTTCAAAAAAAATGAAGATGCAAATAAATTGCTTATAAGTAAATTATTACAAAAAGGTGATATAATAAAAGAAGGCGGTGGTAAAGCAAAAATGGAAAAACAACATGCTAAGGGGAAACTATCAGCCAGAGAAAGGATCGATTATCTCATAGATAAAGATACCCGTTTTTATGAATTTGGATTGTTTGCGGCTAATGATATGTACAAAGAACATGGAGGATGCCCTGCAGCAGGAGTGGTAACCGGACTTGGATATATCAAGGGCAGATTGTGTGTGATAGTTGCAAATGATGCCACTGTAAAAGCAGGTGCCTGGTTTCCTATGACGGGCAAGAAAAATTTACGTGCTCAGGAGATCGCTATGGAAAATAATATACCGATCATATATTTGGTAGATAGTGCAGGAGTTTATCTCCCTATGCAAGATGAAATTTTCCCGGATAAAGAGCATTTTGGCAGGATATTCAGGAACAATGCCGTGATGTCTTCTAAAGGAATATTGCAAATAGCTGCAATTATGGGAAGTTGTGTAGCCGGCGGTGCTTATCTTCCGATAATGTCCGATGAATCGATCATCATAGAAAAAACAGGTTCAATCTTTCTCGCCGGTCCATTCCTAGTAAAAGCGGCAATTGGAGAAGAGGTGGACAAGGAAACACTTGGCGGTGCAAAAACGCAAACAGATATTTCAGGTGTGGTAGATTATAAAGTCAAAACAGATGAAGAAGCTCTTGATCTGATAAGAAATCTTATCGACAAAACAGGGCACAAAGAAAAAGCCGGATTGGATAGAGTGGAACCAAAACCTCCAAAAAGAAAGCTTGAAGAATTACTTGGTATTTTACCCGAAGACAGGACAAAGCCATATAGTATGAGAGATATTTTGGAGTGTTTGGTTGATGACTCGGAATTGACATATTACAAGGAAGGATTTGGAAAAACGATATTAACAGCTTATGCCAGAATTGACGGTTGGGCAGTGGGGATCGTAGCAAATGAAAGACAAATAGTAAAATCCGAAACAGGTGAACTTCAGTTCGGAGGCGTGATCTACTCAGACTCTGCTGATAAAGCAGCAAGATTCATTATGACCTGCAATCAAAAGAAAATCCCCCTGATCTTTATTCACGATGTTACCGGATTTATGGTAGGTACCAGATCCGAACACGGAGGAATTATCAAAGATGGTGCAAAAATGGTAAATTCCGTAGCCAATTCTACTGTGCCAAAAATATCCATTATTGCCGGTAATAGTTACGGTGCAGGAAATTATGCCATGTGCGGGAAAGCTTATGATCCGAGATTTATATATGCATGGCCTACAGCAAAGATAGCAGTAATGGGAGGAACCCAGGCAGCTAAAGTATTGACTCAGATTCAGGTATCTGCATTGAAAAAACAAGGCAAGGAACCTGATCCTGAAACTCAAAAGAAATTATTTGAAAAAACAAAAGAAGATTATGACAGACATACTTCTCCTTATTATGCTGCTGCCAGACTGTGGGTTGACGAAATAATCAATCCTTTGGAGACAAGGGAATATATTTCCAAAGGACTGGAAGCAGCCAATAATGCAAAAATTGAATGCTTTAATGTTGGGGTTATACAAACTTAAGGATAGCAGGCAGTATTGATTAAAATTATAATACAATTGAAATTATCGAATGAAAATAATAGCAAAAACATTGATGGGTCTGGAAGATGTCCTGGCAAAAGAAATTAGAAATTTAGGCGTGGAAAATATTGATATTGCTAAAAGAGCAATCGTCTATGAAGGAAACCCGGAGCTTTTGTATAAATCAAATCTTTATTTAAGATCCGCTCTTAGAATTCTGGTTGGAATTGATGATTTCACTGCCAAAAATGAAGATGAGCTTTATGAAAATGCAAAGAAAATCGATTGGAAAAACTA
>JALVEG010000046.1 GCA_027031145.1 Saprospiraceae bacterium
TGGTATTTTTCTTTTATCCCAAAGATTTTACATTTGTATGCCCTTCCGAATTGTTTGCTTTTCAGGCAAAATTGGAAGAATTTGAAAAAAGAAATGTTCAGGTAATAGCATGCAGTACGGATACCGAGCAATCGCACTGGGGATGGTTGAATATGGAAAAAAATGACGGTGGTATTAAAGGTGTGAAATATCCGGTTGTTGCAGATACGAACAGGACGATTTCATACAATTATGGAGTATTGGCAGGAGAATGGGATTATAACGATGCAGGAGAATTGTTTGCAGAAGGTGAAATGGTAGCTTATAGAGGATTGTTCTTCATAGACCTTGAAGGTATCGTCAGACATGTTACGGTAAATGATATGCCAATAGGAAGAAATATCGATGAGGTATTGAGAGTAGTTGATGCATGGCAGTTTTTTGAAAAACACGGTGAAGTTTGTCCTGCAAACTGGAAACCGGGAGATGAAGCGATGAAACCGACTCACGAAGGAGTTGCCGATTACTTGTCAAAGCACTGATATTAAAAAACAGAACTATTAAAAGCCGGAGTTGTTAAACTTTGGCTTTTTTTATATCTGCTTATTCCGCATTTCAAGATTTTGTTAACCCGGATAGCGCAATATCATAATTAGCAATTTAGTCATCTACAGATTATTAACCACTAAGATCACCTAAAATAACACTATGGTATCCACTAAGACATTTTAACTTAGTGCAAAACTTAGTGCTTTCCTGGTGGGCTTAGTGGTTATTATCTACTTTGCGATACTCCGCGTTACCTTTGCAGTACTTGGCGGAATACGATATGCAACTGTTTAATTCGGATATCAGATATCTAAAATATCTTTTGATTAATTTTATTCAAAAAAGTCTTCAGGTCCTTCCTTTGGATTTGGTCCGTATTCATTGTCACCGGGTTGACTATCGGTAGCAAACAAAACAATTAACCATATTATTCCAACAAAAGGAATTAAAGCTATTAATAACCACCATCCGCTTTTACCAATATCATGAAGTCTCCTGACATCAACAGCTAAACTTGGAATCAATACGAATAATCCATATAGCAAGTATAATGGTCCGTATCCTATTCCACCAAAAGCAATGCCAAGCATATTATCTAAAAACATGGCAATTAAAGCAAAAATAATATTGAATAATACGAACATCCAAAATTCTTTTCTTCTTGCTCTTCCTGAAAAGTCAGCATACTGTTTTAAAACTTTTAAATACCAATTCATAATAAACATTTTTAGTTAAAAAATAAACGTATCTACTCAGGTAGGCTGCTTTTCAAATGAAAAAATTCGATTTTTTCAATCAAAATGATTCTACCTGAGAAGATATAAATAAACAACTATTTGATAAACGACGTTTCGTTTTCATTATAATAATAGTAATAATAATCTTTAATAATGGTTTTGACAAATTCGATATCACTCAAATCCGTTTCTATATCCAATTTATCTTTAATCTTATCTCTCAGCCTGCTCAACAGATTCCAATCTTTGCTTCTGCGGGCTTTAATATATAGCTCTTTTATTTTTGCCATGTCATCATCAGAAAACAAAGTAACATGAGGGAAAGTAGGTACATAATCATCATCAATATTTATAAAAACATGCTTGCTTTTATGTGTGGATTCCAATTTCACCACAGTAGTCCCGGCAACAATATCTCCCAATCTTTGCCCTTTTTCATTTATCAAAAAAGTAAGAATACCAACAATGCCAAAAAATGGCATATCAATTATTCTAAACAACCATCTTATCAGGTATTCAATAAAACCGGCACTGGAACCGTCGGTTTTTACAACCTGAATTTTTAAGATTTTTTTTCCGGGAGTTTGACCGTTCATATAATATTCAAAAAGCAGATGATAGAAAATAACAGGGATTATAGCAATAATCATGGTCGTTTTGAACATCCCCGGATCCGGAGAATCACTGTATAATAATCCCGAAAACATCATTACAACTATAAAATACATATACAGTACAGCATAATCAAGTAAAACCGCACCTATTCTGTTACCCAGAGAAGCTATATTTTGGTCAATTCTTATGTTTTGCGTTGTATCGATTTGAAAATTATCCATTAAATACAGTATTTAGCTCAATAAAATACAGGATTGAAAAATATATAAAGAAGGAATTTAATAATTAAAATGATTTCGTACTTTAATAATATCCCCTTAAAGGCAAATATAATAATATTTGATATAATTATTTAAATTATAGGATTAAATAATTAAAAAAATCATTTAATTTATTGTAAACCCATATTTATCATTGTATATTTGCTGCGCTTTTATTTAGTGCCTGCACGAAAACAGGCAATTTTTTAAACCCGGATAATTATTGCTCAGCTGTTTTTTTATAAAATACTAATTTGAATGAAATTACCTTCATTTATAAAACAAAAGGAGAAAATATGGTCTGAATTTGAGAGTTTTTTGAATAAAAAATCAGATGTTGATGTTGAAGTATTAGCTGATTTATATGTTGAAATACTTGAAGATCTGAGTTATGCTAAAACGTTTTATCCAAAATCAGATATTATTCCTTATTTGAATAGTCTTGCAAACAGGGCTCATAGAAAAATATATCGCAGTAAAAAGGAAAGTTCAAACAAACTTGTCAATTTCTTCAAAAAAGAGTTCCCCCTGATGTTTTATAAATATCAAAAATATTTGCTTATCTCCTTTTTGGTATTTCTTCTGTTTTCGATCATAGGTTGGTATTCCGTAACTCAGGATTATGATTTTGTCAGAGTAATACTGGGAGATGCTTATGTTAATAGAACTTTGGAAAATATTGACAAAGGCGATCCTATGGCAATTTATAAAAGCGGAAATTCTATCGATATGTTTTTGGGTATTACGCTCAACAATATTATGGTTGCCTTCAGGGCTTTTGTCATGGGAATCATATTTCTTATAGGCACTCTGTATATAATGATGCAAAATGGAGTAATGCTTGGTTCTTTTCTTGGTTTTTTCAATGAAAACGGACTTTTATGGGATTCTTTCAGAACAATATGGATTCATGGAACAATAGAAATCTCGGTTATTATTATTGCCGGTGCAGCAGGACTTGTTTTGGGAGCGGGTTTTTTATTTCCCGGCACTTATTCCAGATTGGATTCATTGAAAAGAGCCGGTAAAGACGGAGTAAAAATAATAATCAGCACAATTCCTTTTTTCATAGTCGCCGGATTTTTAGAAGGTTTTGTCACACGTCATACCGAAATGCCAGATTTCCTCGCCATTCTGATTATTTTTGTATCATTATCAGCTATTTTGCTTTATTATGTGATATATCCGGTTTATTTACATAAAAAATTGAATAAAAAATTATAATTATGGAAGATAAAACATATATAATTTTTCAAAAAGAAAGGACCGCAAGTGAAATATTAAAAGATGCTTTCGGTTTTTTAAAACTTAAGTACAAAGATATTTTAAAAAAAAATCTAAAAATCATTTCGCCTTTCTTTTTGATAATGCTGATCTCCTTTATAATTTCATCGTACCATACCCGGAACTTTATGTTTACAGGAACAGGATTTGGCAATTATCTTATTTCATATTTATTGCAACAATTGTTTATTTTATTATTTGTTAGTATCACACAAGCGGGGATTTTGGTATATATAAAAGCTTATATCAATCATATCGAATATGACGAGTATAGCAATAACTCATTTTCAAAAGAAGTATATAAGGTATTCATCCCTTTGTTGATTTTAAATTTTGTCTCGGTTTTCCTTACCGTAATTGCGTCTTTCTTTTTTATTATTCCCGGAATATATTTATTTATAGTTTTCTTATTATCTCCGGTTATTCTTGTTTTTCAGGATAAAAAACCATTTGAAACTATCAGTTTCAGTTTTGAATTTATCAAAAAAAACTGGTGGTATGTTTTTAAAATTTTTATTCTTTTGAGTTTGATTTTAATTGTATTCAGTTTGGCTAATACATTATTATCTTATATGTATTTAGCTTTCAAATCTCTTTTTACAGAATCCGGTAATTCTATATATGGTCCCGGTAAATTTGATGATCCTTTTTTATTTATTGTTTATATTTTATCATTTATTATATATTTGTTTATGTATATTTATGCGATAATAATATATGCGATGACTTATTTTAATATAATAGAGAGTAAAAGCCATACCGGTTTATTTAGTGAAATCGATAAAATAGGAGAAGATATTGAAAACTAAAATACACAGATATATTGAGGGCATTTCATTTTTTCGCTTTTTCCACACTTTGCCTCTAACTCCTAAAGGAGAATCCAACCCGCAATGCGAAAAAATGAAATACACCA
This sequence comes from Saprospiraceae bacterium, assembly GCA_027031145.1. Taxonomy (GTDB): domain Bacteria; phylum Bacteroidota; class Bacteroidia; order Chitinophagales; family Saprospiraceae; genus JADJGA01. Next base: position 4,341 of record JALVEG010000046.1, read on the forward strand.
TATTTATTTTTGTTTTAATAATGTTTTTGCCATTTACCATGAATGCAAATGCGGATTCTTTGGCTGTAAGGTATGATTCTACCGAAATAATACCCTTGAAATTTAATACCGGTCATATAAATAAATATAAATCCGATAAAGCATTTGATTATAATGAGTATAAGTACCAAAGCAAGTTTTGGACAAAGGTAAAACGCTGGATTTACAATGTGCTTTATGCTATTTTCAAATGGCTGTTCGGACAAAAGAAAGCAGTTGGATATTTGAGCAAATTCATTAAAATCATACCCTATCTCGGTCTGGCAGCCTTGATTTTTATAATTATACGATTTTTATTTGTTTCAAATTTTATCAGATATTTTAGAGATAATGATGCTGAAGCAGAAGTCACTTATGACGAAGATGAAGAAATTATTCGTAAAAAAGATATTGAGAGTTTACTCAAAGATGCCATAGAAAAAGAAAATTTCAGACTGGCATTGAGATATTATTATCTTATGCTTCTCAAAAAACTTGAGAAAAACAATATAATAAAATGGGAACCCCAAAAAACAAATTTTGAATATCTAAAAGAAATAAAACATAAAGAGTTTAAGGACAAGTTTAAATTATTTACAAAATGGTATGATTATATCTGGTATGGGAAATATCCTTTAAATAGTTTTGAATTTTCTACCATATCCGGGCAATTTGATTCATTTTTTAAAAATCTGAATAAATGATATGAGTAGAGGGATGAAAATACTATTGGGTTTATTATTTGTTTTCTTCTTGTTTTTGATTTTTTCAAACAACAGTAAAGAAAAAAAAGTAAATTGGCATCAGACTTATGTCAGAAAGCACAAAATCCCTTATGGTACTTATATTTTCTTTAATGAACTGCAATATTTTTTTCCAAATTCTAAAATAAAAATTGTAAACTCACCTCCATATACATTTTTGAAATCAAATGAGCAAAAAGGTACATATTTATTGATAAACAAAAATATAAGTTTTGGAAGAGAAGAATTGGAACAAATGAAGGAATTTGTATCAAGAGGCAATACTGTTTTTATCTCTTCCGGTTATTTCAAATTTGATTCTCTTGGTTTTTCTTCTTCTTATATTATCGAAACCAATTTTAACGCTTCAAAATATGTCAAATTAACGAATA
>JALVEG010000047.1 GCA_027031145.1 Saprospiraceae bacterium
CAAAATAATTATCAAATTTGTAAAAGACCAAAATCAAATTAAAATTCAATATACCGACAACGGAAAAGGTTTTGATTTTGACAAAATAATTAATTCGGACAAAGCGGGCTTGGGACTTAAGAATATATTGAACAGAATAAATACTTTGGGCGGAACAATTGATTTTTCAAGTGAAGAAGGCAAGGGATTGAATGTGGAGATTGCTTTTGAGATATAATTATGCAAAATAAAAAAGGCCGTTCCTACCCCCGTAGACCGACCTTTTTACTTGAACTTAACTTTAGAGTATTCTAATAATACATCTGATTCGCAATAGTAAATGCATATTTCTTGCCAAAAAGACAGATTAATTGATTTTGGTTTGGGTATTAATTATATGATTAAATATAGCAATATAAATCAGATTGAATGAATTGGTTGAAAAATATATATTTTTTTAATATATTTACAAATAAATTTCATTTTTTAACTGACCGGTTCATTTATGGAAAGGTTTAAATCATATTTTTTGAAAGTATTTGCGAAAATATTGACTTTTATTCTTTTGATTTTTATCACTTCTGCTTTTATTGTAAAAACAGAATGGGGATTTTATGGTCATAAGAAGATAAATCGAATGGCTGTTTTTACATTACCACCCGAAATGATGTATTTTTTCAAAGAAAATATTGAGTTTTTAACAGACCACGGACCTGATCCCGATAAACGAAAATATGTGGACCCGCATGAAGCGGTTAAGCATTATATCGACATAGATTATTGGGGAACATATCCTTTTCCTGATCTTCCCCGGAAATGGACTGATGCTATGACAAAGTATGTTGAGATATATGCTGTCGAAGGCGAAGAGAAAGCACTGCTTTTCGGCCCAAAGGTTAATACCGTGCAGAATGCTACATTATTTGGCAATAATTTGCTTTGTTCTTTTTCCCAATATCGTAAATTCATTAAAAATAAAGTTTCCTCACACATTTTGGAGCAAGATCTGGATTTTGAAATAGATTCCGTATCTAAGTGGCTGGATCTGGATTTAAGTTTATTCAAAGGAGCTGTAATTCATGTGGAAGAACATTTTTCACAGGAAGGGATCGTTCCGTATCATTTGTATCATTATTATTTTGCATTGGTTCATGCATTTGAAGAAAATGATCCTAAGAAAATATTGCGCAGGGCAAACGATATCGGTCATTATATTGCCGATGCAAGCGTACCACTCCATACGACTAAAAATTATAATGGTCAGTTGACCGGTCAAATCGGTATTCATGCATTTTGGGAAAACAGAATACCCGAATTGCTTGGTGATACGGAATTTGATTATTTTGTAGGAAAGGCGGAATATGTTGAAAATGTAAGGGATTTCTTTTGGTCAATAGTTCTGAAAAGCCATAGTTTGAAAGATAAAGTTCTGGCAGCAGAAAAAAAAGTAAGCTTAAGTATCCCTGATAATGAGAAGTATGAATTCATTGAGAGAAATGGTGTCGTTACCAGAGTTCAATCTGAAAAATATACGCGGGCATTTAATAAAGAAATGAATGGAATGGTAGAAATGCGTATGCGGGATGCAATAAAAGCCCTTGGTAATATCTGGTACACTGCCTGGATCGATGCAGGTCAACCCAATCTAAAAGATCTTGATAAAATCGAATGGACAAAGCAGGAGAAGGAAGAAATGAAAAAACTTAAGGATGCTGAGAAAAACGGACATCTGATGGGAAGGGATCATTGGGATTAGGTGGTGTAGGGATTTTGGGGATGGAATGGTAGAATGGAGGAATGTTCCAAGTCTCAAGTTTCAGGTTTGGAAGTTTGGAAGTTTGGAATAATGAAATACAGGCACCTTCGATAAAACTTAGATGATTAGATATGTTGAAATAGTGAATTGTAATGAGAGGTAAGTAGTGAGTAAAACTTAAAGGTCAGAAACATTCTCTTATCTTTAGTGAGTCAGGACTCAAAAGCACGACCGTAGGAAGTGATTTTGAAGCCGGACAGTAAAATTTAATCGAAATAATGGCTCTCCTGTTTTAAAACTTCGGTGATAAAAAAAGCTTTGATTATCGAAAAGCCGAACAACCCCGTTAAATATTTTTTATAGGAACAAGGATTTAAAATTTAAGATGTTACAAAGCGAAGTCAGAGACATTCGTTTGTCAACATATTGTTATTTTGTCTGGTGTCTGGTTTTTTAAATAAAAATTACTACATCTAGTGCACTTTATTGTTTGCACTTAACACTTGTGAAAAAGTCAAAAGGTAAGAATCAATTTCAAATCTGATATATTTTTGTGCAGACAATAAGTAAAGAGGCTGCCCAAAAAGGCAGCCTCTTTCTTAACCAAAACTTAAAATAAAAACTTACTATTACAATAATTTTAATTATTTTTTACTCTTGTTAATATTCCATTATCATCAATAACCATTTCAGCAGTTGTAAATCCTCTGTTTCTTGCTTTCAACATAGCTTTTTGAGCATCATTGAAATCTTTGTAGCCACTCAAAATAAAAATTGTCCATTTACCTTTTGACCATTGCTCGATAACTCCAAGATCTTTAACTTTATTTACATTGAAATACAAAGGATTGGAATATGCAGCTAATTTTATTTTGTAATCACCTGTTTCAGCAGGTTTTTTGTATTTCTTACTATTATTGAAAGTGTAATTTGATTCCAACAACTCCAGCTCGGATGAATTCAGCAGGTCTTCTACGATGAAAGCATCTCTGTAACCTTGTTTTTTAACTGATGCTAAAACAGCTTGTGCTTCATCCCTGCTAACAAAATACCCTAACCTTATCTTTGTTATATTTCCTTTTTTTACTTTATATACATTACCGAATTTTGTAAGCCTTCTGAATTTTTTACCATCAACTTTTGATCTTGTCAACGATGCTAACTGGATAAAATATACTCTTGAAGGTGATAAAATAACCTCGTCGTATGCTATCATTTTTGCATTATCAAGAGAGATATCAGTTGCAGCTGCTTCTTCATCTGAATATGAAACTGTTTTGGAAGATTTTATTTTTACATCTTTTGCCTTAGCCTCTGTTAAATTGTCCAATTCAACAGCAGATGGCATATAATTGTAAACTAATTCATCATCATCTGATATTTTTTTGGAAGGAACTGCAGAATAAATATCGTAACCACCTTTGGTTCTTAATCTGTTTGATGTTACAAATGCCCTGTTTTCATTTTGATCTATGCAAAAATATATGTCATCTCCGGGAGAATTAACCCCTTTACCTAAATTTACAGGATATGACCATTTCCCTTTATATTGATTGATCTTATAAACATCGTAACCTCCGATACCATTTAAAAAGTCTGAAGAAAAATATAATTTTCCGGCTACATAATATGGAGTGATCTCATTACCGGGAGTATTAATGTTTTTATTGAGTGCTATTCCTTGTGACCACTTACCATCAATTTTTTTGGATTCATAAAGATCAAAATTATCGCTGTTTTTATTGGAAGAAAAATAAATAGTATTATCGTCTTTACCGAAACAGGCAAATGCTGTTGAAGATTCCATATCATTGAAAGGAAGTGCTTCTTCATTTACAAATTGTCCGTTTTCATCTACTTCTGCAATATAGACACTCAAATCTTTTTCTTCACCTGTTATTTGAAGTGTTCCGTTTATAAAATTATTTCTTGTATAAACAACATATTTGCCACTTGGGGAATAACGAATAGGTCCGATTCCCGACATATTCATCAAGCCGGACTTGAATTCTTGTTTTTCACCTGTTTTTAAATTATAGCTATACAATATATTAGCATCCCTTTGAATTAAGCTTTTATTATTTATATTATTCTTTTTAAATGAACAATAAATCAATTTTCCATTTTTGATTTCAGTACCAAATTCATCATATGGAGTTGAAAACCTCATTTGGCTAGTAATATACTTATCGTCCATAGCGAGTATATTTTTTGCAAAATTGCAGGAATTCACATAATGCCTGGATAATTTAGGGTTTTGTTCTGCTATCTTTTCAAATTGACTTTCAGCTCTGTCATACAATCCCATTTTCATTAATATTTTTCCGAATTGTATGTCATTTTGAATCGAATGCTGTGGATTTGCAGTTACTTTTTTATACCATCTTGCAGCAGAAATAATATCATTGGACCTGTATAATGATTCAGCCAATTTTGCCATCGCATCAATGTCGTTTTCATTGGCAGTAAGATATTTTTGATAAGAATTTACTGCGAGATCATATGCTTTTAATCTATATTGAATATCTGCTTTTTCTTTTATTGTATTTTGACCCAACATCATTGTCGTTGTCCAAAACAAAGCAAATATTAATAATAAATCCTTTTGTAGCTTTCTCATTTTAAATAGAATTTAGTTATTAAATACATTATTAATTGCAAATATATAAAATATTCTTGTAATCAGCAAGTAATACATACAATTTATTAAAAATATGTTTTAGAATTATATAATTCTTTGTTTTTGCAATAGTTTTTCTATTGTTTTGTTCAATCTTTCGATTGTCTCGGATTGGGATTTAATAGTTTCATTCAGCGTAGTATATTTTTTCATCAGCTCTTCTCTGAGATTCATCTTTGAATGTGCGAAAGGGGAAATTTTCATCTTCACAAACCAAATTTCTTTTATTTCTTCGGCTTTTACAATAATTGGAGGATAATTTGAATTATCGGAAACCAATTCCAACACTTTGTCTTGAGCTAATCTGTTTATTACCCTCTTGACAACAATATCATTTTGTGTTACTATAACATATACATATCCGCTTTTGATATTGCTTTGCCACAATCCGGGATCATCAACATTGCTGCATATTACTATTTCACCGGATTGCAAAATTGGCTCCATACTGTCACCTTCAACATCAAATGATCTCATAGTACCATGGTTAAAATAATCCCATGGCAGATTGTATGAAATCAAATTCTGAAGATACTGTTCATCATTAAACTGATCCAAATAGCCAGCTTTTGCAGAGACAGGAATATGTACTATTCTTTCATTCTCATGCTCATCTACAGCAACTTTCACTAAATGAGAATCATCTTGTTTGATAAATTTACTTCCAACTCCCATTAAAATATATACAGGATTGAATTTATATATTATAGCGGCTTTTCTTATCAGATCAAGGGTTACAGCCCGTTCGCCTTTTTGAATTTTGCTCCAACTTTGAGGCGTATAATCCAAACTTATACAAAATTGCCTGTCAGATTTTATCTGATCATTGTCTTTAAGATCTCTGTAGCATTCAAGAAATCTTTTGGTAACATGTTTGATCATCTGACTATTGATTTTTTGGCTGTTTAATATAAATTGAAAATTTCAAAAGCAAAGATAAAATAAATTTTATATATAAAAAAAATATTTAATATAAATTTTTATTTTTTTTATTAATTGTCTATCAATTGGTTATAATTTAAATAAAATATTAACATCATTGATATTAAAAAAAAATAAATATTTAATTG